>CAYWHQ010000302.1:0-4195 GCA_964457665.1 uncultured Prolixibacteraceae bacterium
AGGGTCAGATGTACCTGATTACCGTCGATCTGCAGGGTCAGTTCGCCGGTTCTTTCAAATCCGGCAATGAGTTCCTGATTCCATTCCTTCATGTTTTCAGTGATCGGTTTCATCAGCTTTCCGAACCGGGCACCCATCTTCTTGAAATCTGGTTTCACGGTTTTCACTAAAATTCCGGCAGTATCGGATATATATTCAATCTCCTTCACATTCACTTCGGAAAGGATGAGATGCCTGACAGCATCCACCTGTGTTTTCAGATGTTCAGAAAGCAGGGGAATCATAATCTTGCTGAGCGGCTGGCGTACCCTCAGGTTGGTCTTTTTACGGATGGAGAGGACCATGGAGCTGATCTGATGTGCCAGATCCATCCGATCCTCCAGCGCTTTGTCGATCACTGCAGGATCGGTAACCGGGAAGCTTGTCAGGTGAACGGAGTCGGCCTCCAGCCGTCGGGTCACGCTGTTGAGGTCGGTGAAGAGCTTTTCCGCGAAGAATGGGGCGATGGGAGCTGAAAGCTGTGCCACGACCTCCAGGCAGTGGTAGAGGGTCTGGTAGGCGCTTATCTTGTCGGTGGAATACTCGCCTTTCCAGAAGCGGCGCCTTGAAAGGCGCACATACCAGTTGCTCAGGTGCTCGTCGACAAAGGCGGCGATGGCCCTGCCGGCGCGGGTAGGTTCGTAGTCGGCATAGCTCTCCTCCACCAGCGCGATCAGGGAGTTGAGCTCCGAGAGGATCCACCGGTCGATCTCCGGACGCTGTTCCACTGGAATCTCAGCTTCAGTATAACGGAAATTGTCAATATTGGCGTAAAGCGCAAAAAAAGCATAGGTATTGTAAAGGGTACCGAAGAACTTCCGCTGTATCTCCGCGATCCCCTCCTTGTCGAATCTGAGGTTATCCCAGGGCTGCGAGTTGGTGATCATGTACCACCGGGTGGCGTCGGGGCCGTAGTTCCGGATGGTCTCAAAAGGATCCACGGCATTGCCGAGCCGCTTCGACATCTTGTTCCCGTTCTTGTCGAGCACCAGCCCGTTCGAAACACAGGTTTTGTAGGCTTCGCTGTCGAAAAGCATGGCGGCGATGGCATGAAGGGTGAAGAACCACCCGCGGGTCTGGTCCACCCCTTCGGCGATGAAGTCGGCCGGAAAAAACTCCTTCAGGTCGAAAGAGTGCTCAAACGGATAATGATATTGGGCATAGGGCATGGCGCCGGAGTCGAACCAGACGTCTATCAGGTCGGGTTCGCGGCGCATCGGTCGGCCCGATTTGCTTACCAGGATGATGTCGTCCACGAAGGGACGGTGGAGGTCGAAAGTATGGTAGTTCTCACCGGAAGTGTCGCCCGGTTTGTAGCCGGAAAGCGGATTCTCCTTCATCAGCCCGGCGGCGACCGAGTTGCCGATCTCTTCGCGGAGCTGTGCCACGGAACCAATACAGATCTCCTCGGCACCATCGTCGGTGCGCCAGATGGGCAGCGGGGTTCCCCAGAACCTCGACCGGCTCAGATTCCAGTCGACCAGGTTCTCCA
This sequence comes from uncultured Prolixibacteraceae bacterium, assembly GCA_964457665.1. GTDB lineage: Bacteria > Bacteroidota > Bacteroidia > Bacteroidales > FEN-979 > CAYWHQ01. The sequence goes on from CAYWHQ010000302.1 coordinate 1,532, forward strand.
GCCAATTGCCGAAGCGGCCGGTGCCGGTGGATTCGGGCTTCCAGTTGATAGTCTGGTTGAGCTTGATCATGCGCTCCTTGCAGGCCGTGGTCCGGATGAACCAGGAGTCAAGCGGGTAATAAAGGATCGGTTTGTCGGTACGCCAGCAGTGGGGGTAGCTGTGCTCGTACTTCTCCGATTTGAAGGCCTTGTTTTCGTGCTTGAGCTTAACGATGATGTCGATATCGACCGGAGGGCACTCCCCAGCCTTGCACTCCCCGTCGTATTCCGGTTTGACATACCGTCCGGCGAATTCGCCCATCTCCTCCGTAAACTTTCCCTGCTTGTCGACCAGCGTCAGCGAGCCAAGCCCGTACTGCTTACCGGTCCGGAAGTCGTCGGCCCCGAAACTGGGGGCGATGTGCACGATGCCGGTACCATCTTCGGTGGTGACAAAGTCGCCCAACACCACCCTGAAGGGATCCCCTTCGGCCGGCTGTGCATAGGGCAGCAACTGCTCATAACGGATATTCTCAAAGTCCCTGCCGGTATATTCAGCGACCACCTTGTAAGGGATGTGCTTCTGCCCTTCGTGGTAGTCCTCCAGTTCGAGGTGCGAATCTTTCTCCGGGAGGTACTGGTGAAGCAGGTCCTTCGCCAGGATCACAGTCTGTTCCCGGTAGGTATAGGGGTTGTAGGTCCGAACGACTGCGTAGGTGATATCTTTCCCTATCGCGAGGCCGGTATTCGACGGGAGGGTCCAGGGGGTGGTCGTCCAGGCGAGGAAATAGACATCGCCGAAGAGGTCGCTGAACAGGAATTCGGACTGTTCGTTCCGGATCACCTTGAACTGGGCGATCACGGTATGGTCTTTCACCGTCTTGTAAGCCCCGGGCTGGTTCAGCTCATGCGTGCTGAGACCGGTTCCGGCTGCGGGCGAGTACGGTTGGATGGTATAGCCCTTGTATAGCAGTCCCTTTTCATAGAGTTTGCTGAGAAGGTACCAGACGCTTTCGATGTACTTGTTCTCGTATGTGATATAGGGATCGTCGAGGTTGAGCCAGTAGCCCATCAGGATGGTGAGTTCGTCCCACAGGTCCTTGTACTTCATCACCTCGGTGCGGCACTCCTTGTTGTATTCCTCAATGGAGATACTTTTGCCGATATCCTCCTTGGTGATGCCCAGCTTCTTCTCCACCCCGATCTCGATGGGCAGTCCGTGGGTATCCCAGCCGGCCTTGCGGACCACATGGTAACCCTTCATGGTCTTGAAGCGGCAGAAGATATCCTTGATGGCGCGGGCCATAACGTGGTGAATGCCGGGAATGCCGTTGGCGGAGGGAGGACCTTCATAGAAGATGTAAGGGGTCTTTCCTTCCGTCATTTTCAGCGACTTATGAAAAGTGTGGTGTTCCTCCCAGTATTGCCGGATCTCCTCCCCGATCCGGGTCAGGTCTAGCTGCTTGTATTCGTTGTATTTCGTTGCCATCCTTGAAAAAAGTGCGCAAAGGTATGCATTATTTCTGAAGTGGGCAAGTGGGCACAGGGCACAGGCTTTGCAGGCCGTAGCGTAGCGAAGGCCTGGCGCAGGGCGTAAAGAAATTTACGAGGTACTATTTACGAATTACGTTTTTACCGAAAAGTTCTTTAACTTTGTAATACATGGTTTGTTTTTTAAACTGTGTCGCCATAAGCCTTTTCTCTTTTTTGGTTCGCACCTAAAAGATATAAAGGCTTTGGTGTTTTATGCGACAAACCAGGGAATCTTATTTACGAAAAGAAAGGGATTGTAATTTACCGTTTACAGTCGGTTCGCTTGACCTCCGCACACTTACACAATTTTCAAAGAGCCTTCCATCATCTACACAGCACTCATCCCGATTAACGGGATAATCCAAGGCACACACGCCTGGCCAGCAGCCGCAGTGCGGGTTTTACTTGTTGTCTCTTTACTTTACCTTCATCGTTAGCAGGTTCGGTGAATGCTTGCTTCCGAGTACCGCCCGCATTGCTCGGCTGCTGGCATGTTATGTGGGGTTATTTTTCCAAGGAGTTTACTTCATCCTTGCTTCAACATCCATTCTTTGGTTTAAAATCCTTACGATTACAATTACTCCGTCTTCTTCTATTTTATAATAAATCACATGAGATTTAACTTTTGTTGATCGAAAACCCTCCTTGATGTAATTTATATCTCTACCAAGGTTTGGATTCTCCGAAATAAATTCAACCTCGTCAATGATTAAATCATAATACCTATCAGCTTGCTCAGTTGACCAGATTTGTTTTGTATAAACCCATATCTCTTCTAAATCCTTGACAGCTTCATTCGAAAATTTGAATTTCCGCATGGTTACTCATTTTTCAGATGAAGAGATTTCAAATGGCTTTTCGAATTGAAATCCAGCGCTATTCCGCTTTGCTCACCTTTTTCAAGTGCGGACCTCAACTCCTCCATCTTCTTCTCCTCTAATTCTAGTAATCTTAATCCTGCACGAATGACTTCACTAGCTGATTGAAATCTTCCTGACTTAATCTTTTTTGAGATAAAACCCTCAAAATGATCGCCTAACAATATTGATGTATTTTTGCTCATAATTTTTGTTTTTGCAAAAGTACCAATTATTGGTACCGAAGTCAAGTTTTTTTAAAATAATCGAGTAGGGAAAGATACGAAGTATTATA
>CAYWHQ010000303.1:0-4188 GCA_964457665.1 uncultured Prolixibacteraceae bacterium
TTGTTGGCATAATCAGTCACCAGTGTCCGTCGAAGAAATTTTTCACCGCCCGGCGAAGTTCCCGGTCCCATCAGGCACCCTTCATCGTAAAAGATATTGAAATGTCGCCTGATCATGTCGATCCTGGTATCAAATTCCCTGGCCGCATCAAGCATATTATTCCTGCCCTCCGTGGTGATCACATCCCCCGACAGCAGATCTTCACTGATGCCAACCGCCTGCAGAATCCCGTTGCTGATGGGATATAACGAGCCCTTGAAACCCAGCGGCGGGTCAAATTCCGAAAATTCGAGCTGGCTCTCGCGAATATTAAACCTTGCAAAAAGCTCTCTGAGCTCGACAAAGGTCAGCACCGCATCGATCCTTTCGTCGCCGGAATATCTTTCCGCTTCATCCTTTGTGGCAATGCAGGGACCTATAAACACCACTTTCACGTCGTCGCCATACTTTTTCCGGATCACCTTTGCCATGGCAACCATTGGCGAAACCAGCGGCGCAAGGTTCGTGATCAGTTGCGGATAGAATTTCTCGATAAAGGCAACCACCGAGGGGCAGTTTGCTGTAATCTGATACTTCCCCCTGAAGTCGCCGAAAAGCTCCTTGTATTTCAAAGCCACCAGATCCACCCCGAACGACACTTCCGATACGTAGGTAAAACCGAGCTGACGGATCATCTCTACGAATTTTCGGTAATCAGTGATGTCATGAAACTCACCCGATATCGTGGGATCGCAGATGGCTGCAATTTTTCCGCCCGATGTGAGCAGGTTTTTGGTGACCTCCACGGAACTGCGGTAGGTGATTGCACCCGGCGAACAGGCCCGGTAACAGCTCCCGCAACCGATGCAACGCGGATCGACCACCGACGGAAGATCGGTTGAGGCATCAACCCGGATGGCTTTTACAGGGCATATCCTTACACAGGAATAGCACTTGATGCAACGGTCGTGGTGGATAAAAATCAGGGGCTCCATAAAACAAAAATAAAAAAAAAGGTCGTTGGCACTTCTGCCAGCGACCTTTATCGACGTATTAATTTTTTCAGTGGAAGAGTGTGACCGACATGGCCCAGTACACGATGGCACCTGACAGATACCCGATCAGCGCCCAGAGTGAGATCCTTTTCAGGTACCATATGAAATCGATCTTCTCCATCCCCATGACGGCGACACCCGCCGCAGAGCCTATAATAAGGATACTGCCGCCCGTTCCCGCGCAGTAGGCCAGCATTTCCCAGAAATAATGGTCGGGGACAAAGGTGGTTTCATACATCCCCATGGCTCCGGCCACCAGCGGAACGTTATCCACAATCGAGGAGAGAATCCCGATAATGGTATTGATGACATAAAGATTGCCTACATGCTTGTCAAGTGTTTTTGCCAGCAGATCCAGGTGACCGACAGTCTGAAGCGCTGAGACTGCCAGCAGTATCCCGAGAAAGAAGAGTACGCTGGGGGTGTCGACCCTCCGGAGCACGCCGGCCACGGTGACCCTTGGGCGATCTTCATCATTCTTCGCTTTATGCAGGAGTTCCGTAACGATCCACAGGACGCTCAATCCCAGTAAAATACCGGTGTAAGGGGGAAGGTGTGTGATGGTCTTGAAAACCGGAACAAACAGAAGCGACCCTACCCCGAGGAAAAACACCAGGTTCCGTTCAAAGGGTGTGGTGGGTTCTTTCCCGTGCTCCTGGGCTGAGTGAGCAGGTTTAGCCACCTCCCCTTTCATGGAGAACGACAGCAGAGCCAGCGGAACAACCATGGAAACGATGCTGGGTACGACGGTTTTCACAATGATATTAACTGTGGTGACATGGCCGCCGATCCACAGCATGATGGTGGTCACATCGCCGATCGGACTGAAAGCGCCACCGCTGTTGGCCGCTATGATCACCATCCCGGCATAGAACCACCGCTCCTTGCGGTCGCCAATAAGCTTGCGCAGCAACGCCACCATCACGATCGAGGTGGTAAGGTTATCGAGCACTGCCGACAGTACGAAGGTGATCGCACTGATGATCCAGAGCAGTTTTACCTTATTGGTGGTTTTGATCTTATCGGTGATGATCCTGAAACCTTCGTGCGAGTCGATCAGTTCCACAATGGTCATCGCCCCGAGCAGGAAGAAGAGGATCTCGGAGATCTCGCCCAGGTGCTCGAGCAGGGCATGGTGCGATAACCAGTCAATGAAGGTGCCGTCGGGATATTTCAGCAGGTACTCCTGGAAATCCCCGCGGTTGACAAGAATGGATTCTCCGCCGATCACAAACAGGACCCACAGCACCACTGCCAAAAGGAGCGCACTGGCAGATTTATTGACCTTTATCGGGTGTTCCAGCGCGATGGCTGCATATCCCAGGATAAAGACCACGATCATAAATTCAAACATATACTTCAGGATTTAAGGTTAAACGATTCCGGCAAAGCCCATGAAAGCCAGCGCCATGAGCCCGGCCACCACAAGCGATATGGGGACTCCCCTCATTCCGGATGGTACGCCGGCAATTTCAAGCTGTTCCCGTATACCGGCAAAAAGGATCAGCGTAAAGCCGAACCCGATGGAATTACCGATGGCAAAGACGATACTCTGGATCAGGTTGTAGTCTTTCTGGATCACCAGGATGGCAACACCCAGAATGGCACAATTGGTGGTGATAAGCGGTAGAAAAACACCCAAAGCCTGATACAGGGCCGGGCTGACCTTTTTCAGAATGATTTCAACCATCTGTACGAGGGATGCAATGACCAGGATATAGGTGATGGTTTGCATAAATCCGATACCCAGCGGTAGTAAAACCCCGGCATATATCAACCAGGTGACAATGGTGGCGAGGGTCATGACGAATACCACCGCCCCCGCCATCCCAGCCGAGGTACTGATTCGGTTCGATACCCCGAGAAAGGGGCAGATCCCAAGGAACTGTGCCAGTACGATATTGTTGACAAATACCGTGGAGATGATGATGATAATGTATTCCATGGGGCAAAATTATTTAAGTTTCAGTCTGTTGATCAGGGCGATGATATAACCAAGCGCCAGGAATGCTCCGGGAGCAAGGATGAACACCAGGATCCCATCGGCATCGATCAGCCGGATACCAAAAAATGAGTAGTTTCCCAGCAGTTCCCTGACCGTTCCGAGAATGGCAAGGGCGAAGGCAAAACCCAGCCCGACACCAAGTCCGTCGAGAAAGGATTTCACTATGTTATTCTTGCTGGCGAAGGCCTCCGCCCTTCCGAGTACGATGCAGTTTACCACGATCAGGGGAATGAAGATACCCAGATTGTCGTACAGGCTTGGTTCCCCGTTGGGGCCGGGTGTATTCACAAAGGCGGCCATGAGCAGATCGACAATCGTAACGAACGAGGCGATCACAACAATATAGGCCGGGATCCTCACCTTGTCGGGGATCAGGTCTTTTATCAGGGAGATCACCACGTTGGAGCAGACGAGCACGAAGGTGGTGGCCAGCCCCATTCCGAGTCCGTTTATTGCTGATGTGGTTGTTCCCAGCATAGGGCACATCCCGAGCAGCAGCACAAAAACGGGATTCTCCTTGATGAATCCCTTGGTAAACTCTTTAAAATTACTCATGCTTCCCTCCTTTCATGTAAGCTTCATAGGCTCTCTGTACTGCATCGCAGAAAGCTCTGGAAGTTATCGTGGACGCTGTGATGGCGTCGATTTCACCCCCGTCCTTTTTAACGCTGAGACGGAATTGTGCCGGATCTTTCTGATCGAACTGATCCTTGAACAAAGGTTCAGTGATCTTAGTGCCCAGCCCCGGGGTCTCTTTCTGTTCCAGAACGGAGGTGCTGTAGATCACCCCTTCGGGAGTGAGTCCGACCATAAGCCGGATCAGGCCGCTGAATCCTTTCATGGTGTAGGTTTCGATGGCAGTTCCGACAAGCTTTCCTTCTTTCCTGGCCGGGTAGCAGGTCAGAGAGTCCTCCCCGGGTGCGGCAGCTATCCGGTAGGATTCGGAATTGGGTTGATTGTCGAAAGCAGGAACGACCTTCTTGATGGCAAAATTCTTTTTCATGGCTTCAGCTTTGGCTTTAGGGCCGCTGGTTACCTCATAAACCACCCCGAGGGCTACCGAAGCCAGAAGAGTGACCAGGAAGAGGGTCAGTGTCATGTTGATAAAGGAAGATTCCCGTTTAGCCATTTTTCACTACCTCCCCGAAT
>CAYWHQ010000304.1:0-4163 GCA_964457665.1 uncultured Prolixibacteraceae bacterium
CCGGCGGGTTCTCAGGAGAGCAAAGCTACCGTTGAAACGGTCTTCAGAGAGTTACACAGTATGAAGGGCGCTGCAAGGGCTGTCAACCAGCATGACATCGAACGACTTTGCCAGGCAATGGAGAGCATCTTCCACAAGCTTAAGCTCGACCAGGCAGTACTGACCCCATCCCTATCCGATCTGCTCATGAAGGGAAGCGGCTTGCTGGAGATCATGATCCGGGAGATTGGAAGGGACGATCAGCAGGTAAAGGCATCCGACATCATGCAATTTATCCAGGATCTTGAACTCTCCACCCGGGAAAATAAGAACGTTGCACCCCAACCGGATTCTTCCCCGCAATTTAAAACTGTCAGGCACAGCCCGAAACCGCCCGTTCAGATGGATGCTGCGCCGGATGCGAACCAGGGTGACAGTGTCAGGATCAGCACGGGAAAACTGGATTCATTGCTTAAGCAGGTGGAAGAATTTATCTCCATGAAGTCGGCGATGGGATATCTGTGCCAGGAGGTTAAAAGCAATCCTGGTATCGCTGAAACAATGCTGGCCAAAGAACTTACCGGATTTCAGCAGTTGTTCTTCAGATCCGTCGATGACCTGCTTTTTGATATCCGTAATACCCTGCTGATGCCATTCGGATCGCTGCTGGGGTTAATGCCCAAAATCGCCAGAGACATCGGTAAAGTTTCGGGAAAAGAGGTCAATGTCGAAATCACAGGTAAGGAGACGGAAATCGACCGGCGAATCCTCGAGCAGATCAAGGATCCCATGATCCACCTCATAAGGAACTGCATAGATCATGGGATTGAACCTGTTGAAAAAAGAAAGGAAAAAAAGAAAAATCCTGCAGGCCTTATCCGGATCGGGGTGGTTCGTGAGAACGCCCGCCGGATAAGGCTGACCATCAGTGATGATGGCGCCGGGATCAATATTTCCAGGGTATCGGAAGCAGCATTGAAGGCAGGGATTTGTTCACCCGGGCAACTTAAGGAGATGACCGATCAGGATATCTGCGGGTTGATCTTTTCATCAGGCCTTTCCACCAATCAGTTTATTACCGACTTTTCGGGAAGAGGTTTGGGAATGGCCATTGTTGCCGATAAGATATCGATGCTGGGAGGGTCCATATCGATAGAAACAGAAGCGGACAAAGGCACGAAATTCCATATTGAACTACCTGTTACGCTGACGAGTTTCAGAGGGATCGTGGTCAGGATTGCAGACCAGAATTTTGCTTTTCCGGTTGCATCGGTCGTGGCAGTCGTCAGGTGCGGAAGGGAAAAAATTGTAACAGTTGGAAACAGGCCGGTCATAATTTTTGAAAACGAGCATATTCCCTTATTCAGTCTCGGCGACATCCTGGGTCTTTCAGGAGCCGCGCGTGGGTTTGAACAGGTTAAGGTTTATCCGGTGGTTTTGCTGAAGAATAATCAGCGAAAACTTGCCCTGATAGTGGACGAGGTAAATTTCGAAATTGAAGGCATTGTCAGAGACATGGGACCAATGCTGTTACATATCCGTCATATCAGCGGCGCCACACTGGATGGCAGTGGAAAAGTCATTCCCATCCTGAATGTGCCGGAGATAGCTGAGACGACCTCCACAAGAACTTTCAGGTTACCGGAAGCTGGACCGGGTGATGAAGCTGACGCAGCCCCGGTTCCACCCCTGATTCTGATCGCAGAAGACAGTCTGACCTCACGGTCACTGCTCAGGAACATTGTCGAGTCGGGCGGTTTTATGGTCAGGACGGCCGTTGATGGTTTGGATGCTTTCAGGCAAATGCAGGAGGAAGCTTTTGACCTGGTCATTTCAGATATTGAAATGCCCGGAATGGACGGATTTGAACTGACCCGAAAGATCCGGGCAACGGAAAACCTGTCGGCAATCCCGGTGATCCTTGTCACCGCACTCTCATCGCCGGATGACAGGCAGCGTGGAATGGACGTCGGAGCAAACGCATACATCGTGAAAAGTAATTTTGAACAAAGCAACCTGCTGGAGACCATTAATCTTTTGATATAGTATCCCATGCCGGAATTTCCCAGAAAGATCAGGGTGGTGATCGTCGAAGACACCATGGTTGGACGCAATTTTCTGAGCGGTATTCTTCAGAGGGATCCGCGTTTTGAAATCGTTGCCATGGCTTCGGATGGGAAACAAGCCATTGAGGTGGTCTCAAAGTATCAGCCGGATGTGGTGAGCATGGATTTTTACATGCCGGTCATGGATGGGGTTGAGGCAACCCGGTTGATCATGCAGCAAAATCCGGTGCCCATTGTTGTGGTTAGCGGCTTCTATAAGCCATCCGAGGTTACCATGTCGTTCAGGGTTCTCGAAGCAGGAGCGGTGACCATCATTCCCAAACCTTTCGGTCCGGGTCATCCGGAGTATAATGAGTCGGCGCAAAATTTTCGCAACATTCTGGCTCTTATGGCAGGGGTTAAGATAACCCGACGGAAATCCGTGCCGGAAAAAATCCAGGAGAAGGTTCAACCCAGTTCGGGAGAGGCCTCATCCCGTCATTTAAAAAGCAGTGTTGTAAAACTCATTGCGATCGGCGCATCCGCCGGTGGACCCGAAGAGATCAGGAAAATTCTCAGCAATTTACCCCCTGCGCTGAAAATACCTGTAATGGCTGTTCAGCACATCGACCCCTCCTTTGCCCGGGGATTTTGTGAATGGCTCAGCATTACTGCCAGATTACCTGTGCGTGTTGCAACCGATGGCGAATCATTGCAACCCGGTACGGTTTACTTTCCACCTGGCGACCATCACATCGGGTTGGCAAACGAGAACACAATAACCATCACCCGGACTCCTCCCGAGAAAGGGTTGAGACCGTCCGTAGATTTCATGTTCCGCACCATCAATGCCAGCCTGGGCAGGAATGCTGTGGCCATCCTTCTTTCGGGGATGGGAACCGACGGAGCCCGGGAGATGCTTTCACTCAGGAATGCCGGAGCGCTCACCATTGCCCAGGACCCGGATGGCTGTCTCATTCACGGGATGCCTGGGGAGGCAATAAAACTGGGCGCAGCCGTTAAAGTATTAACCACAGATGAAATTATCCATGAGATCATTGCGTTAACCAACACCAAAACTGTATGAATACATCCTATCAGATCGTATTAAAAGGATATGTGCTTGCTGTTGAAGATTCTCCTGTTCAGGCGAAGAAGCTGAGGCACTTTCTCGACGCACACAATCTTCCGAACCAACTCTTTCCGAATGCCGAAGATGCCTTGACCCAGGCCAAAAAGGACACTCCTTCATTGGTCATCAGCGACATCGTGATGCCCGGTATGGATGGGTACAGATTCTGTTCTGTCATGAAAGAAGACCCGGTTCTCAAGGATGTTCCGGTAATTCTGCTGACATCCCTCCGGGATCCGCTGGATATTATCAAAGGCCTTCAGGCAGGGGCCGACAACTTCATCACAAAGCCCTATGAGGAGCAGTACCTGCTTTCGCGAATCCATTATCTGCTCGCGAACAGGGATCTTCGTCGGGCGGGAAGTGCTGAGATGGTTATAGAGATCATGTTCAGGGGCGAAAAATACCAGATCAATTCCGATAAGAAGCAGATACTCGACCTCTTGTTATCTGTATATGAAGCTGCCATACAGCGCAACGACGAACTCCTGTTGACACAGGCCCAGCTGGAATCGGTGAATGAGAGTCTGATCACGGCAAACAATGAACTGGAAGCCTTTGCCTATACGGTATCCCACGATCTCCGTTCACCCCTGAATGCCATCGCAGGTTTTACACAGATCATTCATGATGACTATGGTGAAGTGCTTCATCCCGATGCCCTGGATTACCTGGGAAGGGTCAGGCACTCTGCCTTTGCAATGGCCCAGCTCATTGATGATCTGTTGCAGTTCTCCAGATCCGCCAGAACCGAGATTGTAAAAGAGACCATCGACCTGAGCGGTTCGGCCAGCAAGGTGGTAGAAGAGATTCTTCAACGCCAGAGCAGTTACAGGGCTGAATGCCGAATACAGGAAGGCATCAAGGCTTTTGCGGACAAGAACCTAATGAATGTCGTTCTTGACAATCTTTTCAACAATGCATTCAAATACTCCTCCAGGGTGGATGAGCCTGAAATAACGTTTGGTGTTGTACATGAGAACGGTGTGCCTGTCTATTTCATTCAG
>CAYWHQ010000305.1:0-4162 GCA_964457665.1 uncultured Prolixibacteraceae bacterium
AGAAGTCGGTGAGCAACCTTGGGGCATCGTGCGATGAGGAGAAATTCATCATTGCGCGGAGATTCTCAGGCCTCAGCCGGTTCCACTGGAGTTCGAGGCTGTCGCGGAACTGCCTGGCATCGATCGGGAAATCCGTCTTCGCGAAGAAGTACCGGGCCGGCCGGTAAACCTGGTAAAACATTACTGCATCGAAAATATCGCCCTGGGTGTAAGGCGCCGGGTTCATCAGATAGTCGGGCCATTTCTCCCACCAGATTTCGCCAACGAGGTAGGCATCGGGGTCGACCGAGCGGACGAACTTCCGGTAATCCCGCCAGAATTTCAGTCCTACCTGGTCGGCCACGTCGAGACGGAAACCGTCGACCCCCTTTGCGGTATCCCCATCCGGAGCAAGCCATCGGCGGGTCACGTCGAAAATGTGGTGTTTGGCCCCGGGGTTGATATCTCCTTCATAAGGATGGCCGTTCTCACGTGGGTTGGTGACGTCGGTTTTCTTCAGCTCCGGCAGGCTCTCCACGTTCAGCCATCCCTTGTACCGGAACTCGTTCTCCGGGGTGTTTGGATCATCGAAGGAGATGATATCGTACCACTCCTTGTAAGCGGAGTTCGCCTGGTTTTTTAAAATATCTTCCCATGCCCAGAAGAGTACGCCGGTATGGTTCCAGGAGTAATCGAGGATAACCTTCATTCCCCGCTTGTGGGCCTCTTCGATCACAACCAGGAACATATTATCGGCGGAGGTCCATTTCCAGGTGGCCGGGTCGGCAGGGTTCTCCGAGGCGATGATCAGGAGGTCGCCGGCGGGATCGGGGCCGAAATTTACATCGATATGATGGTAACTCCTTGCATCGTATTTGTGGAGAGAAGGGGCGTCGTTCAGGGGATTGAAATAGATCGCCGTGATCCCCAGGTCATGCAGGTAATCCAGCTTGTCCACAACCCCCTGCAGGTCGCCTCCAAACCGGCGGTATTGAAGGTTGTGATAGAAATCCTTGGTGGAATCCAGGGCCCAGCTTTCCCGTTCGTACCAGTTGTGGCTCCAGGGGGTTACCGACCAGCCGTCCGGCGCATATTGGTTGAGCGGGGCGATGTTGATATTCTCAGGCTTAGGATCGTTGGCTGGGTCGCCGTTGTGGAACCGTTCAACAAAGATCTGATACCAGACAACATTCTTCGACCAGGCCGGGGGCTGGTCGGGAGGGGTGACGGTCATCCTGCTGCAGCCGGGCAACAAAAGCGTAATAATTAAAAATAAAAGAATATTTCTCATAATCATCAAATTACTTTATTAATAACATTTAAATGTTCCTGGAGATTCTTCGTGCGCTTCGTGTCTCCTTCGCGGTCTTCGTGTAATCAGGTGAACACGTAAACAGTTGAACGGGAGATCTGTCGTCATGGCGTCTTTTCGGAATTATCTGACATGTTTCTTTTCAAAATTCAGCAGGAACTCCTGTATGTTTATAATTTTCGTCTTTTTTATTTTCTGCAGTTCAAGAAGCCCCTCCTCTTGTGTAAAATCTGATCGTCCAGTTCATTCAGACGGTTTGTGATCAGAAAACTGATCAGGATGTTGGTGTCTAAAATGACCTTAACGGCTCTCATACCGCTCCCTGCGCGCCTCTTCGACAACAGAAAGTATCTCTTCTTCATCAGGCGCCAGATCTTCCTTTGACCGCAGTCTATTTAAAAGGTCTGCAAGATCGGCCGGAGGAGTATCCTTCTTTATCCTGATCAACCGGAGCGCTGCCAGGTTTTTTAAAAGGACTTTCGCTTTCGGATTGATGATATCTATCCTCAGAGTTTCCATTTGTTAGTATTTAATAGCAAAGTTACATAATAATTATCCGACACAGGATAATGCTATAATAGCATTTTTACTATATTCCTTTTTAACTCAAATAACCAAAGCCAGCTTATTAAAATATTGATTATCATTTTTCTACGATCAGCTCGGTCATGACCGAATGCTTAGTAGGAGTTACTTTCCTGGGTGTTTGCAATTTGGCTCCGGATGATGTATATCTGTATTGTAAATATATACTTTATTAAAATGCAGGATATGAGAAAGCTCTTTATATCTAACAATACCTACATGACTTGCTTCCTGGTTGCAAGTGCATTATCTTTCACACCTTATTCTTCAGATATTGGTATCTTTCCTCATTGGGAACCGGCTCTGATTTTACGATAGCATGGAGATGCATTCGGAAAGGCTGACGATTGTTATTCCCTTTTGCATGGGCCATCCTGTTTTAACGGGTGCCACCACCAGGCTTGCCATGGGGTTGATGTCCCGGATAGCCGTGTAGGTACCTGCGCTGATTTTTGGTGAAACGGAAGCCTTACATTCAATAGCAAAGCGTTTGTTCCCTGATTCGGCAATGATATCTACCTCGGCGCCAAGCAGATCTCTATAATTTCTGACCGTGGAGTGGCTCACTCCCAATGCGGTGGAAATGGCGGAGTAGTTAATCATCTGACCGTTCAGGTTGGCAAGCATTTGCCAAAGCCTGCGCTGACCTTCTAACTTCCTCGTATAATACATGATCGCTTAATTATCGTGTAAATCGAAAATAATATTTTCAATCTGCACGGTTATTGAAAAAATCAGAGGAAGATCTTTACATACAAAAGGGTATGCTGCGTTCAGGGCAGGAGGTAAACACGGTAATCCCAGGCAGAAAGCGTCATCTGCTCACCCTTTTTCAGGTTTACCTCCGATCCGCTGAAAACATCCTGATACTGTCCCGGAAAATCCTCTCCTGTCAGCTCAAAGGTCTTTTCCCCCGGCGACAGGTTCAGGATGACCAGCATCCGGGCCTCGTCGTTCTTCCTCATGAAGGCATACACGGCAGAGTCGGCAGTGGAGGGGATTTTCAGGAATGCTCCGCCCGACTCGCCGGCATCCAGCAGCGTGGTGTTGGTTTTTAACCCCGTCAGGGTGGTATAGAACTTCTCCAGCGGGTAGTCATTCCAGGGAACGGTATCCTTGTCGAAGAAACGAAGTCTTTTATTCATAGCCGCCTCCTGGCCGGTATAGATCAGCGGGATTCCCGGGAAGGTGAAGCTCAGTACGGCCATGGCCCGGGCGGCGTCGCCCATCCTTTCGTACTCGGTGCCGTTCCATGAGTTCTCGTCGTGGTTGGAGGTAAAGAGCATACGGAAAGCGTGAGGCGGATACTTTTGAAGGTCTCTTGCATACAGCGTATCGATGGAGAGGGGGGTGCGTTCCCCCTTTGCAATTTTATTCATCAGGTGGTGGAAGTCCCAGGCATAGGTGGCATCGAAAGCCGTGTTGTGCATCTCCGGTGTCTCCCATTCGGCCAGCATGAAAACCGGCTTGATCTGACGCAGCCTGAGAACAGCCGAATCCCAGAAGGAAACCGGGATCATTCCCGCCACATCGCACCGGTAACCGTCGATATCATATTCCTTGATCCAGAACTTCAGCGCCTCTGTCATCCAGCTACGCAGACTGTCGCTCGAGAAATCAAGCGCTGCCACGTCGGTCCAGTCGGCCACCGGGGGGATGATCTTGCCGGTGGAGTCGGTCTTGTACCAATCCGGGTGTTCCGTGATCAGCGGGTTGTCCCATGCCGTGTGGTTGGCCACCCAGTCGATGATCACGTACATGCCCAGTTCGTGGCTCTTTCTGACCAGCGACCTGAAATCATCCGGCGTCCCGAACTCCGGGTTCACCTTCAGGTAATCCTGCACGGAGTAATAGCTTCCCAGGCCACCCTTCCGGTTTTTCTCACCAATGGGATGGACAGGCATCAGCCAGAGGATCTTCACACCCATTTTCTGCAAACGTGGAAGATGGCTTTCAAGGGCTGCAAAGGTTCCTTCAGGGGTGAACTGCCTGACATTGACCTCATAAATAGTGGCGTTCAGGCTCCACAAGGGATGCGGAAAGGTCAGGACCGGCGCTTTTTTCTCCGGTGAGCAGGATACGAGTCCCACCAGTACCGGGAAAAGGACCAGGAAACGCAATAAATGAACAAAAGGGCTCTGTGTCATGGATGTGACTTTAATAATAAAAGTTGATGATTCTCAAATATTATCAGGACTATCTTGGTTAGTGCGTTTTTTCTTAAGATATTGGTGGAGAAAATTCGGGCAAAAGTCAAAGCCGTTGGACCATGATAATCCTCCAAAG
>CAYWHQ010000306.1:0-4154 GCA_964457665.1 uncultured Prolixibacteraceae bacterium
TCCAGGGACGAAACGATCGCGCCGAGATGACCCTTGTGATCTTTGCAGGATTGTTTGTTTTGACAAAATGGACATCCCCGTAAACCGTACTTGTGTTATTCTTTGCGAATGCCGCAGCCACTTTGCTGAGGATATCGCGGGAGGTATAGACATCATCCGCGTTGAGGCTTCCGATGATGTCGCCTGTGGCGAGGGCGATGCCTTTGTTGAGGGCGTCGTACATGCAGGCATCGGGTTCGGAGATGAAGCGGGTAATGCGGTCACCGTAGCTGCGGACGATCTCCACGGTGCCGTCGGTGGAGCCGCCGTCGATGACGATGTACTCCAGGTCGGGGTAGTCCTGACCCAGCACCGATGCGATGGTGTTGCGGATGGTGCCGGCGGCGTTGAGGACAACGGTTATTATGGAAAGTTTCATTCCAGGCGATTATTCACCGCAAAGACGCGAGGACGCAAAAGTAACATGAATAAAGAAAGATTTGGATACAAAGCATCAAAAAGCAATATCAGATTATCTGATGTATAAGAAATTCAATATTTAGAGGAAACAATCAATACACATTATTATCCTTTGCGTCCTCGTGTCTTTGCGGTGAATAATGCCGGCTTCAAATCAGGAATTACAGATATTACCTCCCTGATCTTCTTATGAAATCTTTCCGGGGAGTATAACAGTTTTGCCCGTTGTATGTTATTTTCCTGCATTTTATATAACATTTCCCTATCATTTAATAATTCCGAAACGGCAGTTGCCAGGGCCTCCGGGGAGCGGGGTTCGGTCAGGATTCCGCTGCCCTCCGGGAGGATCTCTTTCAGGAAATTATGGCGGGTTGCCACCACCGCATTGCCGTAGCGCATCGCCTCCAGGAGAGATATTGGCACGGCTTCGGAAGGATGCCAGGAGGGGAAGACGAATATGGTTGCGCTTTCCAGCAGATGTTCCTTCTCCTTTCCAATGGCCAGGCCGGCGTATCGGATACGCCCCGGGAAGAGCTCCCCGAGCCTTTGCATCTCCCCGTTGAAACGGTTCGTGATCTCCCTGAGTCCCATGGTGTCGTCGGTCCATAGCGCCCCGGCCACGACCACCTCCACCGCGGGATGCTGCCGGAGTATCATTTCCGATGCCGCGAGAAACTCCAGGATCCCCTTGCGGTGCATGATGGCCGAGAGGTAGAGGATCTGTATCTTCTCCGCTTTTTCCGGTTCCCTTACCGGCTCCTGCGGATAGCAGTTGGCCACCACCTTCACCGTCATCCGCGGAAAGTCAGCAGTCTCCTCCCGCATCCGCTCATGCAGCACGATGGCGGTGGTCACCCTCCCGTAGGCGTAATGCAGCAAGGGCTTCAGCCATCCGCTGTCGCGGTAAAAGGTGCGGAAGTTGTACCCGTGCAGGTGGATCACCACCGGGATCCGGAGCCAGCGCCCGAGGATCAGGGCCGGCAGGTCCTTCACGCAACCGGTAAGGCTACGTGAGGGGGTCAGGTAGATGCAGGAGAGGCGTCGCATGTTGAGCAGCACCACCCACACCGAGGCCAGGAAGGTGCAGAGGGTGTTGAGGTGGCGGGAGTTGTAGCGGGTGATGTTGATGACCCTTATTTCACCGGGAGAAAAGGCACGGACGACAGGCTCAAACATGGCCGCCTGCCCGGTATAGGGGGGAGGCAGGGATCCGACTAAAAGAATCTTCCTTCTCACCATTTTGCTATTTCATTTACCGAATGTAAGTTATTTTCACCGCAAAGACGCCAGGACGCAAGGAACTCTTGAATATAGTAAGCTGTTGAAACATCCCTATAAAATTGAAAATCAGAGTATCTAAAGCTGAAAAATTTTCAGAAAATATAAATACATATATTCATTGGCGTCTTGGCGACTTAGCGGTGAAGAATGGTGAACGAGTGAACGGGTGAGCCGGTGAACAGGTTAACAAGAATTAAATGAGAATTTAAAACATTATCAGTTTTCCGACAGTTAAATTATTTCCTTTTCGTTGAGAGGAAGTATCGCACATGCTTTTCCGGCCAGCAGGGTTCGAAATGGCGGCGGTTGATCACCCTGTTGCCAAAGGAGAAGTAGTGCCGGTAGTTGCTTTGACTGAAGATTACCTGGTACCGTTGCTCCGCGAGGGCGAGCGCCTCTTCGCCGATCCCGCCCGGTTTTCCGAAGGGGTAGGCAAACCAGGTGCAGGGTTCGCCGGTGACGGCTTCGATCAGGTCGCCGGCAGCCATCTCTTCCCGGATCCGGTCATCTCCAGCGCCGGGGAGGCTGATATGGCTCATGCCATGGGAGCCGATGACATGGCCCCGTTTGTGGAGGTCGTGCACCTGGTCCCAGGTCATGGGGGCTTTGGGGCTTTCCAGGAATCCGTCGATAGAGAAGACCTCCCTGAACAATTTCTCTCTAAAAGTCTCGTCGCCGCTAATAAAGCCGGGCAGGATGAAGAAGGCTGCATTGATACCAAACTCTTCCAGCACGGGGGCGATGGCGGTGTACTGCTCCTCAAAGCCGTCGTCGAAGGTGAAGGCGACACAGGGTTCGGCCGGGATTTCGCGGGTAAGGATCATACGGACGGCCTCTTCGATGCGGAGGAGGCGGCATTCTCGCTGCAGGTCCTTCAGCAGGCGGCGGAAGTTCTCCGGGCCGGGGTTTTCCCGGTGCAGGATATGGCCATTCAGGATGTGCACCCCGGGGGAGGGCTTCACCATCCGGCCGGCCAGGTCAAGGAATATCCGTCGTGATAGTTGTCGCATGTGGCAAAAATATCATTCACCGCTAAGGCGCCAGGACGCCAAGGGCTCTTTCATATAGAAAATTGTTGAAACATCTGTGAAAAATTGAGAATTGATAATGGAGAATTGATAATTGAAAAATGTATTGATTTGATTAAAAACAAACATTTTGCGACTTGGCGACTTAGCGGTTAGAAAAGCTTGCTATCCTCTTATTGCCTTTATCCCGATGATCAACGGATACTCCGGATCATGCGGCTCCAGAAGCCACTGATCGGGCAGATCCTCCACGGCCAGTCCGTCGAGCAGGGCTTTGGCGGCGGGGAGGTTGCCGTAAGTGCTGACCTCCACATGCTCCGTTCCGAAGAGCTCCCCGGCCATCTTCTCCGCCGACTGCCGGGTGAAGCGCCAGTAGTCGCCCCAGCGGTCGCGGTCGTAGGCGGAGATCTGGGAGATGCCGGCCACGGTGGCGAGGAGTACCCCTCCGGGCCTGAGCAACCTGAAACATCCTTCGAGAGCCCTGCGGGGGTCGTAGATGAAGTTCAGTGTCTGGGTGCATATGAAGCAGTCGAACGCCGCCTCCGGGAGGGTTTCCGGGTGGGTCAGGTCGCCATTCAGGATGTTTTTCGCAGGGTTACCGGATTGGTGTTGCAGGATGACGGACCGGGCAGCGGCGTCGGGGCTGGCATAGCGTCGGGTGTAGCGGTTGTCGGCCACCTCGAGGATGTCGCCACGGATCAGGGGGGCGTGGGAGGAGAGGAAGGTTTCGATGTAGTGGCGGTCGACGGGGGTGCCGCGGTCGAGGCCGAAGAGGCGGCTGACGGGCTCCCGGCGGAGGGGGGAGGAGAATTCGACCCGGGTGTAAAGGCCTAAGTAGAGTTTTATTTTTCGGAGGAAGGTGAGGAGGGGTGAATGCATTGTGAATTAACCGCTAAGACGCGAAGGCGCTAATAATTTTATATATTCAGGTGTTCTGAGTAAACCATTTCCGGAATTGCTGCAGTTTAAGCATTTCTCCGGAAAAAAGGCGCAAAGCGAGAATTTTAATCTCAAGCGGTTCACCTTTTTTGTTTTTAAGGATTAAGCAATAAATATCTGGATGATGGAAAAAGTTCTTATTGAATCAATTGCTCATAAAATCGTTCAATCTGGTTTGTCGGTGCACAAGGAATTAGGCCCTGGGCTTCTTGAATCAGTTTATACCTGCTGCTTGGTATCCGAATTGAAATCCAAAAGTCTTAAAGTAGAACAGGAGAAAGTTCTCCCCTTGTACTTTAAGGGGGTCCGGCTCAATAAGGAATTCAGGATTGATCTATTGGTCGAAGATGAAATAATCATAGAATTCAAGGCAGTAGATATACTGTTACCAGTACATATTGCACAAATCATCTCATACCTGAAACTGGCAGATAAAAGGCTTGGATT
>CAYWHQ010000307.1:0-4148 GCA_964457665.1 uncultured Prolixibacteraceae bacterium
GGTTGTGGGAAAATTTCTGTATTGTGGAGCGAATGAAACTCAATCAAAACCGGCGTCGTTTTGTAAACGCGTGGTTCTGGAGAACGTACGATCAGAAAGAGATGGATTATATCGAAGATGAAGGGGGAATTCTGCATGCATTCGAATTTAAGTACCGGTCCCATAAAAAAGCCGCTATGCCGAAGATATTTAAGGAAACATATCCCGATTCGACTTTCGACACCATATCCCCAGACAACTTTCTTGAGTATTTATCCTGAATATAAGCATTCCGCGCAAATTCAAGATAGTTTTTGTGAGAAGTTGCTTCGCGCCCGCCCCGTCATTGCGAAGACCGGTGAAGACGGTCTGAAGCAATCTGCCGGCCTGAAGTGCTCATCCCCCCCTCCTTTCCTGGGGAAGGGGGCCGGGGTGATGGGGTCAAAATGGAGGAGAGGGTCAAGATATTATGAAGTAATTACCTTTGCCCCAACCATCCGCAACCCCATGAAAAAACCGACAGCCCTGATTCTTACCTTAATCCTGGCGGTTTTCCTCGTGAAGGCCCAATCGCCACGGAGGACGATCCCTTTCGATGAAGGCTGGAAATTCAGTTTCGGACATGCTGCGAATCCGGCGCTGGACCATCATTTCGGGCTGGTCAGTATCTTCGCTAAATCGGGTAAATCGGAAGGTACCGCGATTGACCCGAAATTTGACGACAGCGGATGGCGTTCGCTCGATCTGCCGCACGACTGGGCCGTGGAACTGCCGTTTGTTTACTCCCCCGATTTTGATGTGCAGTCGCATGGCTACAAACCGGTTGGGGGACTTTTCCCCGAAACTTCCATTGGCTGGTACCGCAAACATTTCACCATGACGCCTGCCGATTCCGGGATGCGCTTTTCGTTCAGGTTCGACGGGGTTTTCCGCGATGCACGCTTCTGGCTGAACGGGTTTTATCTCGGACGCAACGAGAGCGGGTATCTTGGCGTTACCTGGGATATCACCGATTACGTGAATTTTCATGGCGACAACGTGATCGTGGTGAGGGTCGACGCCACCCAGTATGAGGGTTGGTTCTATGAAGGCGCCGGAATTTACCGGCATGTCTGGTTGACCCTTACTGGTCCGGTTCATTTCAGGGAAAACTCTTTATTTGTACACTCAGTTCCCTCGGGCAGCGAAGCCCGCATTACGGTGGAGGGGGTAATCGACGATAAAAACCTGCAAAACGACTGGAGTACTCAGCCTTCAGTTCTGCGAAAAAAGAGCCTGGCAGGGATGGATCCTCTGACCCTGTCCATGAAGATCGTCAACCGTCAGGGGCAGGTTGCAGCGGAAGATATTTCTGAATACCCGCCTGTGTTAGAGAACGGGGAGATGAAGGTTCTCAGAAACCTCATCATCCAGGATGTTCATCGTTGGGACCCCGCCGATCCTTACCTCTACCGTGTGAATCTTGCTTTATCCCGGGGAGATCAGGTATTGGATGCCGTAAGCGTACGTTTTGGCGTTCGGGAGATCCGCTTTGACCCTGATTCGGGCTTTTTCCTGAACGGAAGGAATATCAAACTTTTCGGAGTGAACTGCCACCAGGACCATGCCGGCGTTGGCGCCGCGGTTCCCGACTTCCTCCAGTACTACCGCATCCGGCTGCTGAAAGAGCTGGGCATCAACGCCTACCGGGCCAGCCATAATGCCCCAACACCCGAACTGCTCGAGGCCTGCGACAGCCTCGGAATGCTGGTGATGGACGAACAGCGACTGCTCAACAGCAGCCCCGAATACCTGGATCAGTTCGAAAGGCTGATTATGCGCGACCGGAACCATCCCTCGGTTTTCCTCTGGTCGATCGGCAATGAGGAGGGCTGGGCTCAGACCAACAGCTATGGCAAACGGATCGCTCTGACGCTGCTGGAGAAGCAACAGCAACTTGATCCGACACGGACTTCCACCTACGCCGCCGATCTCCCCAACCATTTTCCCGGCATCAACGAGGTGATCCCCATCCGGGCCTTTAACTACAGGCAGTTTGCCGTAGCCGATTATCACCGCGACCATCCCCTGCAGCCGGTTGTGGGTACCGAGATGGGCAGTACCGTTACCACCCGCGGGATC
Source organism: uncultured Prolixibacteraceae bacterium (assembly GCA_964457665.1). GTDB lineage: Bacteria > Bacteroidota > Bacteroidia > Bacteroidales > FEN-979 > CAYWHQ01. Next base: position 2,101 of record CAYWHQ010000307.1, read on the forward strand.
TATGAGCGGGATACCATCCGCTGCTATCTTCCCGACCAGGATATCACGGCCCCCTGGTGGGCCAGCACCGCCGAGGCGTGGTGGACCCTCTGCGCGAAACAGCCCTGGTGGTTTGGCGGTTTCATCTGGACAGGTTTTGATTACCGCGGAGAACCCACCCCGTTCCAGTGGCCAAACATCAACTCCCATTTCGGAATCCTCGACATGTGCGGTTTCCGGAAAAATGTCTCCTGGTATTATGAATCCTGGTGGACCGACCGGGATGTCCTGCACATCTCCCCGCACTGGAACTGGCCCGGCCGGGAAGGAGAAGCCATCGAGGTATGGGTTAATTCCAACGCCGAAAAGGTTTCGCTATATCTGAACGGAGAGCCTCTGGGCGAAAAGGTTATGCCCCGCAACAGCCATCTGAAATGGAGTGTTCCCTATCGTCCTGGCAGGCTGGAAGCAAGAGGACTGCGGAATGGACGGCCGTTCGTTGCCATGGTAGAAACCACCGGCCCTCCTGTGAAACTGGTGATCGTTCCGGATAAGATGGTAATGATGCCTGGGGGTTCCGACGGGATCGTCTGCAACCTCCACGCGGTTGACGAAGCCGGCCGGGAGGTCCCGGATGCCGTAAACCTGATTCGCTTCATTATCTCCGGCGAAGGCCGCATCCTCGGGGTGGGCAACGGCGACCCCAGCAGCCATGAACCCGACATCTGTGCCGACGGCCATTGGCAACGAAAACTCTTCAGCGGAAAATGTCAGATCATTCTTCAATCGGGGAAAAGTGAGGGAACAGTCATCCTGAAGGCAGAAAGCGATGGAATTCAGGGAACAGAGATCAGGCTGGAAGTCAGAAATAGATAATTATGAATTATCAATTATAAATCAACATTTGTGCATGTCATTGAGAAAAGTGCAGTGATGAATCAAAGCACATTCATTCTCCATTCTCCATTCTCCATTCTCAATTCTCCTCCAAACCTTAAAACTCCTCAACTTAAAAATCCCGTTACCTTCTCAAAAGTCTGACGGAAAGCCTTTTCCACCTCCTCTGCCGGGGCATGCTGTATCGGAAATGGCAGTTCGTGAATGTAATCATATGGAAAGTCCATAATCTCCACAGGGATCCTTATATCACGCTGGGCTCCCTGTAAGGTATTCACAATTTCATAGGCCGGGATCACAGTATCATGCCGGAGGGCAATGGCAAGCACCTGATTCTGGATTTTGCGGAACTGATCCTCCCGGTAATCCATCATAACACGGTAATCGAGCATGCTGTAGAAAATCCTTCCTTCCGGGTGATCATCACTCAGGTAATGACGGAGCCGGGGATCTTTCTTCATATGACTGTTGATGTGTTCAACCAGGTATGCATAGATGGCGATATTGGCCTCGCTGTCGAGAATGAACCTGGAAACCGGTGAGAGGCGATTGAACACAGCTCCGCCACAAAACATGCAGAGCTTCGAATCGCTGAAGTAATCCCGGTGGTTGGTCAGTTTAAGAATCTCTGCCAGCAGGCTCCCGACGGAATAAGAGAAAAAGTCGAGGGTGGAATCGTCGGAAAACAAGGGGTGCTTGCCCGAACGGATCGAACTTACAAGCGAGATGATGTCGTAGTAAGTCTGGAGACCCGACCAGATAAACCGTTGGGGCATCTGGTGGAGCCTCATACTGATGGCAACATTCAGCAGGGTCGACTTCTGTGCATGCGGGTATTGTATCTGACGTTCCCCGGCCAGCTCATACATAAATTTTTTCTCACTCCAGATCTGCGGTGCACGGTTCATGTGGAAAGCTATCGGGAAGAGTAAAACCGGCCGGCCTGTCTTCTCCAGCAACTCCCAAGCCCAGGGGAGATATTTATCCCAGTGTTTCTCGTTGAATCCATGCAACAATAAGGTGATCCGGCCAGATTTTGCCATTCCCGGGCGGCTGAATACCTGGTACCGGAAAAACTGATTTTCGGCTATCTCCGTATCGGGCATGTCAAGCATCTCATGTACCGGTCCGATATCGATGGAAAAATCTTCTCCGTCGGAAAATTCCACGCC
>CAYWHQ010000308.1:0-4133 GCA_964457665.1 uncultured Prolixibacteraceae bacterium
GGAAAAAAGGTGCACTCGATTTGATATATCATGCAGCAAGAGCAATAAATTTAAGACATAAATATAACCTGATCAGGCAGCATCATAGGGGCAGGAGAATCCTAGATTTTGGATGTGGTACGGGTGAATTCCTTGCTTTCTGTAAAGGGCATACTATGGAAGCTAAAGGATTGGAACCCAATGCAGAAGCCAGGGAATTTGCTACTCAGAAGCATGGAATTGAGGTGTGGCCAGGGTTACCCCGCAATAAGGAAGAGAAGCCATTTGATATCATTACAATGTGGCACAGCCTGGAACATATTCATGATCCTGTAAGTTCGCTGAATGAATTAAAAACATTTCTCGACAGAGATGGTTTACTTTTAGTAGCACTGCCCAATTGTGACTCCTGGGATGCACAACATTATGGTAGATTTTGGGCGGGATATGATCTCCCTCGTCATTTGTTCCATTTTAACAAACGATCCTTTGTCTTTCTTGCTGATCGATGCGGATTTAAACTAAAAGCAGTCTATCCTCAGAAAATGGATTCGTTTTATGTTTCCATGCTAAGTGAGAAATATGTGAAAGGGAGGTCGGATATGCCCCGTGCCTTTTCAAACGGAGTTCGCTCCAATTTCTATGCCCGTAAGCCTGAGCATGGATTCTCCAGTCAAATTTTTCTACTAACCCACAGCAAATGAGATCTTGATTTGAAATGGCAGAGTTAGCATGACTAATCTGTTCAGATACGGCCTATTTTTTCTGTCAGTATTCCTGGTTTGCCTGGTATTGCTTTTCTCCTATCCCCATATCGAGAAACAACTGCTTCTTTCACTTGACAGAACAACCGTTAAATCCATTGAACGCGAGAAAGTTGTTATTAACAATCTGTTCGACCGCATTTCCGGCCTGGCGAACGACAGCCTAACAGGAATGAGTAATATTATCGGGGTTGTTGCTGAAATGATCCCGTTGCAGGATCCCTCCATATCTGTTTTCCTTTTCAAAGGTCAGGATCCGATCTTCTGGACAACCGATCAGGTTCCGCTGGATATCAACCAATGCAACGAAACCTATCCCGGCTTCAAAGAACTGACGTTATCCAACGGTCGATATTTGGTTACCAGTTACCATGCCGGAAATTTTCATGTTGCAGGATGCATTCTTTTATCCACGAGATATCCTTTTGAAAATAAGTTCCTGATCAACGGTACATCCTGCGAACAAACATGGATGAACATCATTAAGTACGCTCCTGTGGTAATATTCCTGACCGGCTATATTTTCTTGCTTCTTTTTTTGGTTACACTCTGGTTGCGGATCAGGCAGTCATCAATTCCGGGATGGATAGCAGACCTCATTTTCGTTCTGGACGTACTGTTGATCCGGACGATCGTATTTTTCATTCGTTTCCCGGATGTTGTATACTCTGCTCCTTTATTCCACCCTTCTGTGTACTCATCATGTCGCATGATGCCCTCACTCGGGGATTTGCTTCTGCATGTCATTACGCTGATCTTTATCACGCTGGTCCTTGTTCATACATTCCGGAGATTCTCCGCCCAATGGATTGACTCTGACAAACATGGCGGTTCATGGAGCCTATTTTTTCTTCTTCTGTTTTCTGCTTTCATGATCCTGAATCAGATTTGGATTTTTGATATTACTTACAATTCCTCGTTTTCTCTGGATCTTTCAGAATTTCAAAAACTGGATGCATTCAGTATCGCGGGATTCGCTGCATTACTGGGCATTCTTACAATCAATGTTGTTACGTGCTCAGCCGTAATGGAAACGATCTTGAAAAGGGGTGGAATTTCCCGTATCAGCAGGATGGGAAAGTTTTTCCTGATCATTTTTGCCCTGTCCCTTATTACCACAGCTGTGATGCAATTGGCCCAAAACAGAAAAGAAAGGGAGGTAAGAAGTATGCTGGCAGATAAGTTGCTGATCCGGCAAAATCCATTGACAGAAGAATCTTTTATGAAGATTATACCAGCCATCGAAAACGATTCTTTGATCAATGAATGGCTGAACTTTCTTAGCAAATCCCAGGAATTGGGAGAGGATACATTACGGGATTATCTTTTCCGCAGGTATCTGAACTCCCTGCTACCCCGCTATGATATTCAGGTTACGGCCTGTTATCCATCCAAAATTCTGAATATCCAGCCAAACAATCTGGATATTGCGTGTCTTGAATACTTTGCCGACCTGGTGGAGCATGCCGGTGAAGAGACTGATGCCGGGAACATCTGGCTGATGGATTATGGTGCCGGAAGTGAAAATTACCTAGCCATTATTTCCCCTGTATTTTCGGATAACCTGCCTCATGCCCCAGTTACCAGAATATATCTGGAATTAAGTTCAAAGAGCGGTCTGATCAGCAGAGGGTATCCTGCTCTGCTCATGGATGAAAAGAGGTCGGACATCCCTGACGTTTCAGAGTATTTTTTTGCCATATACCGAAAAGGAAAACTTCAGCAAAGTTTTGGTACATATAACTTTCCAATCTTGAACACATATCAGGTACCTGGCAGTGATACAGGATTTTACCGTACGGAGAGGGGGATTGAGTTTTATTATCTTTTCACGGATCAGGGTACCGCCCTGGTACTTGGCAAACCTGAAGACTCATTCATCAATCTCCTTTCACGTTTTTCATACCTGCTCCTTTTACTCATTTTGATGATCCCTGTTTTCTTTTGGGTTGAAGGAATCCGCATCAAGAGACCCTGGTTTAACCATTCGCTCAAATACAGGCTTCAGATCACCATGATCGGAGCGCTGATGGTAACAATCTTCCTGGTTGGCTTCTTTTCTGTATTTTATATTATAACCTTGAATGAACAAAAGAATGACCGCAATCTGAAAGAAAGAACACTTTCTCTTATAGTGGAACTTCAACACAAGCTTTCCGGCTATGATGACCTGGTGAATACAGATCCCGCCACATTGGAGAATATGCTCCTCAAATTTTCCAATGTTTTCTTTACCGACATCAATCTGTATGATCCCCGGGGTATCCTGCTGGCTTCCAGCAGGAGGCAGATATTTGATCAGGGGTTGATCTCCGCACTGATGAATCCTTTGGCGCTTAAAATGCTCAAGCAGGATAATTCTTCGCTTTACATTCAGAAGGAGTCTATCGGACGGCAGAAGTACAGCTCAGCCTACATGCCGCTGTTCAATGCACGAGATAACCTGCTGGGGTTTATGAGCGTACCCTATTTCTCCCGCCAGGATGAACTTACCAGGGAAATTTCAGGGTATCTGGTTGCCTTTGTCAATATCTATGTGCTTATATTCCTGGCTGGAATAGCCATTTCGATTTTGATTTCCAGGAGAATTGCCCGACCCCTTGGAATATTGAAGCAAAGGTTATCAGAGATTAAGCTGGGTCATAAAAATGAAATCATTCTCTGGCAACACAATGATGAAATCGGACACATTGTGGAAGAATATAACAAAATGGTTGATGTTCTGGCGGAAAATACCGAGCGTTTGGCACGATCCGAAAGGGAAAGCGCATGGAGAGAAATGGCCCGGCAGGTAGCCCATGATATAAAGAACCCCCTGACTCCAATGAAGCTCAGCATTCAGCACCTGAAAAAGGCCTGGGAGGAGAATGCCACTGACTGGGAACTGCGTCTTGACAGATTTACCAGATCAATGATGATTCAGGTCGACCAGCTTTCCTCCATTGCTTCCGACTTTTCCGACTTTGCAAAGATGCCGGAACCTGAAATTATGGAGATAGATCTGCGGAGATTCGTTAAGGAATCGACAGGTATTTTTATGAATATTCCTCAAGTAAACCTCTCCATCACAGTTCCGGAACAACCCTGTTACATCAATGCGGATCCCAAACACCTGAATAGAATAATTAATAATCTCATTAACAATTCATTACAGTCTTTTGGGCCCAATCAAAAAGGGAATATTATCATTGATATCCGTTCTGCGGAATCGTATTACGAAATGGATATTACAGATGACGGGGAAGGCATAGAGGATGAGTATATCAGTAAAGTATTTCAGCCATATTTCACTACAAGATCTGGCGGTTCCGGCCTTGGATTGGCCATCGTGAAAGGGCTGCTTCAAACCATGAATGGAAATATTGAAGTAATTTCCGTTAAAGGAGTTGG
>CAYWHQ010000309.1:0-4126 GCA_964457665.1 uncultured Prolixibacteraceae bacterium
GAAATTACCGCAGGGGCGGCGGATACGACAATCCATACTGGACCGCTGAGATGAACAAGTACTCCGATAAGGTGAACCGTCTCATCGGGACCATGCAGGCCGACTGGTTTGCCCTTCCCTGGCTGAACTTTACCTACAGGATCGGTATCGACTGGTGGGACCGCAAAGCCAACGACCAGCTGGCATATTACTCCCGCACCTTCCCCGACGGATGGATAAGGGAGACCGCCGAATTCAACAAAGACTTCAACTCCGACCTGATCATGACCATTCAGAAGAAATTCTTCAAGGATTTTGATCTGAAATTCCTGTTGGGTCATAACATGTCGCAGCTCTATTACCATCTTGTCACCAACGATGGCCTCGGCCTGATCATCCCGGAATATTACAACCTGAACAACGCATTATCCGTGATCACCTCCGAGGAAACCCGCAAGATCAGAAGAGCCGCCATTTATGGCGACCTCTCGCTGAGCTGGAAGAGCATGGTATATGTCAGCATCACGGGACGTAACGACTGGTCAACCACCCTCCCCGAAGGAAAGAACTCCTTCTTCTATCCCTCTTTCGGTGGTGGTTTCATCTTCACGGAACTTCCCGGTCTGAAGGACAACAAGATCCTGCCTTACGGTAAGATCCGCGCATCGTATGCCATTGTTGCCAAGGATGCCCCTACCTATGCTACTTCCACGGTATTTGGTGTACCCGCCATTGGCGACGGATGGACAACCTTCGGGATCTCATCCTGGCCATTCATGGGAACACCCGGATTCAGCTGGGGAACCACCTATATCGGAGGTACCGCCTTTGACATTCTTGGAAACCCGGACCTGAAACCTGAGAAAACCAAAAACTTCGAAATTGGCGCCGACCTGAAATTCATCCAGAACCGTGTCGGACTCTCCTATACCTATTTCAGCAACAAGGGAGAAGATCTGATCCTGCTGGTACCGATCGCCTCCTCGACCGGTTACCAGAACATGTGGCAGAATGCCGGCTCAATGAGAACCCGCGGACATGAAGTTACGCTGGATATCGTACCCATCAAGTCGAAAAACTGGACCTGGGATATCGTTGTCAACTTTGCCAAGCTCAACAACGAAGTATTGCAGCTTGCACCGGGTGTCGACAACCTCTTCCTGGGTGGTTTCACCGACCCGCAGATCCGCGCTGTCGTCGGAGAACCCTACCGCAGCATATACAGCTACGATTGGGTGCGCGATGCCAACGGCAACGTGATCATCCAGAACGATCCGAATGATCTCTTCTATGGTTACCCGATCATGACCACCGATATGATCCCGCTCGGTAACGTAGATCCCAAGTGGACAATGGGCATCGGATCAACCCTGACCTGGAAAGACCTGTCGTTCTACTTCCTGCTCGATATCAAGGATGGCGGTAAGATGTGGAATGGAACCCGCGGAGCGCTGGATTATTTCGGAACCTCAGAAGGAACCGCCAGCCGCGACGAATGGTATGTGTTTGAAGGTGTACTCGGAACAGTGGATGCCAACGGCAATGTCACCTCCACCGGTCAGACCAACACCATCCAGGTGAAACAGGATCAGTTCTGGCGGCAGGCCGGTTATGGCAGCGGCTTCACGGGCCCCGCTTCACCCTATATCGAGAAATCAAACTGGGTACGTCTGCGTACCGTCACCCTCTCCTACTCCCTTACCAAGCTCCTGAAGAACACCTTCATCAAGGGACTGGATATCTATGTCACCGGCACAAACCTGCTTCTCTGGACCCCCTACGATGGTATCGATCCTGAAACGAACCTTCTGGGTAACTCCAACGCACAGGGTATGGATTACTTCAACATGCCGGGTACCAAGAGCTACACTATTGGTCTAAATCTCGCATTCTGATGAGAGGTATGAAAAAACAAGTTAAAACCATAAAAAATACAGATATGAAAAATATAAATATCAGAATTATCGGGGTGCTTGTTGCTGCGATGCTGATCTTTTCGGGATGCAAGAAATGGATCGACACCGACATCAACGTCAATCCTGATGCCCCGGCCGATGTTCCGATGAATACCATCCTCCCCGCTGCACAGGCTGGTATGGCATTCGTTGCAATCGGGGGAACCGACATGTGCCGCGTCACCAGCATCTGGATGCAGCAACTGCAGGGTATTGTCCGCCAGTCGCAGGCTACCGCTGCATACAACCTGAAAGAGGGTGATGTGAACAACCAGTGGAACAGCACCTATTCCGAATCCATGATGAACCTTAAAAAGATCATGGAAAAGGCCGGCACCTCGCATCCTCATTACCTTGGTGTTGCCCAGGTACTGATGGCAAACGCGCTGGGGATTGCCACCGACGTCTGGAACGACATCCCTTACTCGGAAGCTTTCCAGGGCGCCGATAACTTCACACCCAAATTCGACAATCAGGAGCAGATCTATAACACGATCCAGACCCTGTTGACGGATGCCATCGCAAACCTCACCATCGAAGGCAATACCGAACCGGTTGACGGTGACCTGATGTACGGCGGCGACCTCGAGAAATGGGTTAAAGCAGCCTGGGCGCTGAAGGCCCGCTATTCGCTGCACCTGTCGAAGATCAGTCCGGCAACGGCTTATGCCAACGCACTCGCCGCACTGCCGAATGGCTTTACTTCCAACGGGGATGACCTGGAGTTTGTGTTCGACGCTTCTCCCAATGCCAATCCCCTCTACCAGTTCATGAACGAAAGGAGCGGCGACATCACAATGCACGCTTACTTCATCAATATGCTCCTGCAGCGTTTCGACCCGAGGCTCCCGGTGTATGCCACTACGGATGTGAATGGTGGTTACAGCGGCAACGGCCCCGGCGAAGATAATCCGGATGTCAGCCTGCCTGGAGATGCCGTAGCTTCGGAAACCTCACCCGTTCCCTTCATCTCCTATGCCGAATGTATGTTCATCAAAGCGGAATGCGAATTTGCCACCGGCGCCGGCGATGCCGCCGTCCGTGCATCCCTCTATGCCGGCGTGGAGGCATCCATGGATAAGCATGGCGTGCTGAATCCCATCTATATGGCAGCCTACGACTCGGTTCTCCAGACCATGACGGGCCCGGTTCTCATGAATGAGATCATGACCCAGAAATATATCGCCCTCTATTACCAGGCGGAAATTTTCTCCGACTGGAGGAGGACTGGTCTGCCGGTCATTACCCCCAACGTTCAGGGATTAGAAGTTCCCAGAAGATTCCCCTATCCCACCGAGGAGATCACTTACAACCCCAACACCCCTGCATACGGAAGCATCTGGACCAGGGTCTGGTGGGATGTTGCAGGCAAATAATAATCGATGACATGATTCATGGAAAAGGGCGGCCGTTTGGCCGCCCTTTCTTTATGATTACAACTGCTGAAAGATCTTTTTCCAGCAACGTCGCCGGATGATCCGCCGACCCTGGTAATTCTTCCAGATGCTCAGGGCCATGATGTTGTTTTCCAGCTGAGGATTGGAGACCGCCTTGCGGATGCCGTATTTCAGATAATTCTGATGAAGCGACTCCCAGATCATCGCGGCTACCCCCTTACCCTGGTATTCAGGATGCACCCCGACGAGGTACATGTCAACCACATCGTTATGCCTCATTGCCCTGAGAATATGATACCAACCCAGCGGGAACAGCCTGCCACCCGATCGCTGAAGCGCCCTGGTAAGCGAAGGCATGGAAATCCCGAAACCGGCCACATCGTCGTTTCCGTTAACGACCATTGCCACGAACTCCGGCCGGATATATCCAAAATACTGACGGATGTATGCTTTCATCTGATCCTCACTGAGCGCCGAGTACCCGTATAACGTATCGAAGGCCACATTCAGCGTCTGAAACATCTTCAAGGCGTAAGGCAGCAACTCCCCCGCTCTTTTTACCTTCAGAACCCGGAGATTATACCGGTGGCTGACCATGGAAGCCATCCGTTTCACCTTATCAGGGATTGTAGGAGAGATATCAAACTCATATTGTACTGAATGCACCGCTCCCACGAAACCAAGGCGATTCATATGAACCGGGTAATAGGGAGGATTGTAAATGGATGAGATATTGGTCATCTCTTCGAATCCTTCAATCGTCATTCCCTCCCTGTCCATATCGGTGAAACCAAG
>CAYWHQ010000310.1:0-4117 GCA_964457665.1 uncultured Prolixibacteraceae bacterium
GCTTCTGCCGGCTCATCGGGGCAGAGCCAATCCTGATCGCCAATACCGCCACCGTGTCAGCCATAACGGGCGACCCTGACCTTACCAACAATACTTCTTCGATCAATGTTACCGTGAATCCCCTGATCACCGACGCCGACCTGCAGATCACCAAAAGCGTCACCCCGAATCCCGTGATCGCCGGGCAGGGTGTTGCTTATACCCTGATCGTGAAGAATAACGGACCGGCAACAGCAATAAATGTTATCGCGCAGGATTTGCTGTCAGCCAACCTGACATTCGTTGGCGCCTCGGCCTCTCCGGGCACATCCTGGTCATCCCCCAACTGGACGATCGGAACACTGCCGGCAGGCGACAGCGCGGTACTGACCCTTGTGGCCACTGTCAATGCCGGATTTACCGGTACAATCCCTAATACGGCACAGGTAACCGCCTCCACAAACGATCCAAACCTTCTGAATAATGAGGCCTCCGCCAGCCTGACCGTGAATCCTTCGGTTCCCATCACCAACCTCTATCCCGCCACCGGTCCCGGAACCCTGGCATTCGAAGACCTATGGCCGGCCATGGGCGACTACGACTTCAATGATATGGTGATCGACTACCAGTTTGAGATCACTTCCAATCCGATGAACATGGTGGAAAACGTGAAGGGAACTTTCACGCTGAAAGCATTCGGCGCACACTTCCACAATGGATTCGGGTTTCAGTTATCGGAGGCAATTGCCGCTGCCGACCTGACCGTGACCGGTTCGCATATCACAAGGAGCTATATCACGCTGGCCGGCAACGGAACCGAAGCAGGCCAGTCGAAGCCGACCATCATCGTGTTCGACGACGCCTATTCCGAAATGCCCCATCCAGGCAATGGTATCGGAGTAAATACCGAGCGGGGCGCTCCCTATGTAACCCCTGTCACCATTGTGATTAATATTGATGTCAAACCCAACACCTACACTGTCAACGACTTGAATATACAGGGTTTTAACCCATTCATCATAGTGGATCAACAAAGAGGCATCGAAGTGCATCTTCCCAACCATCCGCCTACAACCCTTGCTGATCCTTCGTTCTTTGGCACGATCGACGACAACAGCAATCCCGCTACCGGACGCTACTATAAAACCGTAAATAATCTGCCCTGGGCGATCAATATCTACGAATCGTTCGCATATCCGCTTGAGAAGGTGGATGTCACGACCGCACACCTGAAATTTGTTCCATGGGCCACCAGCGACGGACAGGCATTCCCCGACTGGTTCCAGGATAAGCCGGGATACAGAAACAACGCGAATATCTATTGATCCGTGAAATAAACGATCCGGTTAAAAGGAGGGCGGCTTAAAAGGCCGCTCTCTTTTTTATTGCAGTTCCGACCTTTCAGCAACAGGCCCTTATCCTGATTTATGCTAATATTGTGTCGTAGATGCCATGAACATTCCAAAGGGCAAAACTCTTTTACTTTTCAAAAACATGATGCGCAGTATCTTAACAATGGTTCTTTGCTGGATCATATTCCAGGGTTCGGTTGTGGCCGGTCTGGCGATCACCACAGGAAAAGAAAGCAAATACCGGATCGTGATCCCTCATTCTCCATCGGTGCAGGAATTAAGGGCCGCCGGTCTGCTGCAGTACTATCTGCAACGGATCTCCGGGTGCGGTCTGGGAATAGAGCAGACCAACCTCCCCGCTTCCGGCAACGTGATCCTCATCCGCCGGTCGGATGAAGTGGAGAACCCCGACGGGTTCCGCATCCGCACCACAGGCACACGCCTGTTGATCGAAGGAGGATCACACAAGGGGTGCATCTATGGTGTAGTGACGCTTCTTGAACGCTGGCTGGGATGCCGGAAATACAGTCCGGCCTTTGAGGTCATTCCCCGGCAGGAAAGTATCGTGCTGCCCGATATCCGCTATGAAGATGCTCCGGTCAACGCGCTCCGGATCGTAAACGGCGACTTTTGGAATGATGCGGATTATCAGGACTGGCAGCGCCTCGACAAGGTGAAGGAGGTCTTTCCCGAAGGATATTATGTACACACCTTTCACCGCCTGATCCCCTGGGAGGTTTTTTTCGAAAGTCATCCCGAATACTTTGCCCTGATGAACGACAAGCGTATCATCGACCAGCCCTGTCTCTCGCATCCGGAAGTGCTGCGGATATCGGTGGAAAAACTCCGGGAGGAGATGACAAAACAACCTGACAAAGAGATATGGTCGGTAAGCCAGAACGACAACTTCTCCTACTGTCAGTGTGATCAGTGCATGAAGATCATCCGGGAAGAGAGCAGTCCGGCGGGCCCCGTCATCCGGTTTGTCAACGCGGTGGCCGACAGTTTCCCGCAAAAGGTGATCTCCACCCTTGCTTACCAGTACAGCCGCCAGGCGCCGGAGAAGACACGTCCCCGGGAAAACGTGCAGGTGATGTTGTGCACGATCGAACTCAACCGGAGTTTACCCATCGCCACCGACCCGACCAGCCGCTCCTTTCTCCGGGATTTGGAAGATTGGGGGAAAATATGCCGGCATATCTATTTGTGGGACTACACAGTGAATTTCAACCATCATGTCAACCCCTTCCCGAACCTTCACGTGCTCCAACCCAATATCCAGCTCTTCACCAGAAACAATATCCGCGAGCATTTTCAGCAGACGAACACCGGCAACGGCCATGAATTCGCTGAGCTAAAGGCCTATCTCCTTGCACGCCTGCTCTGGAACCCGTTGGTAAATGCCGACTCCATAACAAATGACTTTTTACGCGGGTATTATGGTGATGGTGCTCCACTGATTTCCGAATACATTGGTCGCCTTCAGAACGAACTGCAAAAAAGCGGCGAGCGGCTCGACATTTACGAACATCCCACGGCACACCAGAACTCGGTACTCTCGGCCGGGAATACAGAGCGGTACAACGCTCTTTTCGACAAGGCAGAGACGATGGTGCTGTACGACTCCGTTTACCTGCTTCATGTCCGCACGGCACGATTGCCATTGCAATATGCCATGATGGAGATAGGGAAGAACGATATGTTTGGCCCGCGGGGCTGGTATATGCAGGAGGATGGTGAATGGATCCTCCGCGGCGAGATGGCGGCGACACTTGAAACCTTTAACCGAATCTGCCTTCAGGCCGGCGTGGAGTCCCTCAACGAATCAGGACTGACCCCCGAAAAATATTACGCCTCAACCCGTCGCTTTATCGATGTGCAGGTGAAGGGTAACCTGGCTTTCCGGAAAAAGGTTTCGGCCAACCCGCCGCCCGAACCCATATACAGTCAAGGGGACCTAACCATCCTGACCAACGGGGTATTCGGGGCAGGCGACTTCCGCGCACACTGGCTGGGCTGGGAAGCAAAGAACTTCACCCTGGATCTTGATCTTGACACCCTCTCCACCGTCGATACTATCCGGATCAGTACCCTGTGGGAGGGCAAAAGCTGGATTTTCCACCCGGCTGCCATTGCCTGCCGCGTTTCGGCCGACGGAATAGATTTCATTCCTGCCGGCCGGAGCAACGTGGAGGGCGACCAGCGGAACGAGCCGGTGACGCGTACATTCTCATTCTTTCCCGATCAGACAAACGTAAAATTCGTTCGTTTTGAAGTCACCGGTTTGCTGAAAAATCCCGACTGGCACCCCTCTGCAGGTGGCGGCTGCTGGGTTTTTGTCGATGAGATCGTAGTGCAGTAATCGTCATTTTTAACTATATTTGTAACTGTGGTATATGATATAAAACTTTTAACAACCATAAAATGAAAACTGTGTTTCGTATGACGCTGGTGACTGCCGGCTTGCTGGCAGCAATCATGCTGAACGGACAGCCATGTCTCCCCTCCGGAATTGTTTTCAGTACCCAGGAGGCCATCGACAGCTTTCCGTTAAATTATCCCGGCTGTACGCAGATCACGGGAACCGTTCAGATCAGCGGCGCCAATATCACAAACCTTGCAGCCCTTGCCCAGATCAAGGATATCGCGGGATCTTTGGCGGTCTTTGGTAACCCCTTGCTTGCAAACCTGAACGGGCTGCACAACGTGGTATCGATTGGTGGAACTCTGTCATTCTCAACGAATCTGTTGTTATCGGACTGCAGTGGGCTCAATGCGCTCCGAAC
>CAYWHQ010000311.1:0-4116 GCA_964457665.1 uncultured Prolixibacteraceae bacterium
CGCTGTTCCGGGCTGATTCCGCCGGAATGTATAACCTCCTGTTCCGGTCGGTTTGTAAGCTTACGGCCACGAGCATCTTTTCTGGCTGACCAGATGTTGGCAATTTGCGACCAAAAACGCCATGACCAAACAGGAAAAGAACCAGAAAATGACCGCCATAGTGACGAATTGGCTTGAGAGTGGACTAACGCAGATTGAGTTTGCCCGCAATCATGATCTGAAAATTGCCACTTTACGTTACTGGATTGCCAAGCGACGGAAATCACAGATACAGCACCCCGATTTTATTCAAATTGCGGAACCATTTGCCCAGGGAATCCTGATACGGTATCCTCACGGAGTGGAGATGGTTCTGCCGGTGCAGACTCCTGCTTCCATGATCCGTTCCTTGCTCCAACTGTAGTCGCATGTTTTCCATAGGATCTGCCCGGTATTACCTTTACCGGGAGCCAACCGATATCCGGAAGAGTTTTGACGGACTGTGCGGGTTGGTCAGTAGCCGGCTAGGAAAAAATCCAATGTGTGGCGATGTATTCATTTTCATCAATAAGCCCCGTAACCGGATGAAATTATTACGCTGGGAAGCAGGCGGATTTGTTTTGTTTTACAAGCGGCTTGAAAAAGGCACTTTTGAACTTCCGGTTCAGATACAACCGTCGTTATCCCAGGTGATCGACTATGGCGAACTGGCCATGATGGTCACTGGTATTTCCATGAAATATGCAAAAAAAAGACCCCGCTTTTTCCAACAAAATCATGTTCATATTTATCAGTAAAAGTGTTAGTTAGATTGGGTTTTCCGGAGTAAATTTGACTCATGGAAAACGCAGAAATGGTTACGATCTCAAAGGCAGAATATGAAACCCTGATCGGGTTAAAATCAGAGGTGGCCTATCTGAAATTCCAGCTGAACGAGTTGAAAAGGGCGCTTTTCGGGGCAAAGAGTGAACGCCATATAGCAGAAGTGCCCAATCAGCCCACCTTGTTTGAACTTCCGCAGGAAGAGGTTGTTGAAAGGCCTACCGAAGAGATCACTTACACCCGGACCAAGCCACAGACTGAAAAGAAACATCCGCTTCGTCTGGAACTTCCGGCTCATTTGGAGCGCAGAGATGAAATCATTGAACCGGAAGAGGTTCCGGAATATGCCATAAAAATCGGCGAAGCTATTACTGAAGTGATCGAATACGAACCGGCCAGCGCTTATGTTCGTCGGATTATCCGTCCCAAGTACATTATTGAACAAAACGACGAAGAGACACGCATTGTGATTGCCCCTCTTCCCACTCTGCCTATCCCCAAAGGGAATGCCGGTCCCAGCATGTTGTCGCATATTTTGATCAGCAAATTTGTGGATCACCTTCCGTTCTATCGTCAGGTTCAGATGTTCAAACGTCAGGACCTGAGCATCGCGGAATCGACTATCGGCGGGTGGTTCAGCGCAACATGCAACTTACTCTCTCCCCTGTATAATGCACTGAAAAACCAAGTACTTTCATCAGATTATCTGATGGCAGATGAGACCCCGATCCCGGTTTTGACGAAAGACAAACCAGGGTCGACCCATAAAGGATATCATTGGGTTTATTACGATCCTGTTCATCGGTTGGTGTTGTTCGATTACCGGCAGTCCCGGGGGCGGGAGGGGCCTGATGAATTGTTGAAGAACTTTGCCGGGTATTTACAAACAGATGGATATGCTGCATACGAACACTTCGAGAAACATAAAGGAATAACCTTGCTGGCCTGTATGGCTCATGCACGGCGCAAGTTCGAGCATGCATCGGAAAACAATCCGGTCATGGCAGAAAAAGCGCTGGGTATGTTCCAGGAGCTCTATGAGATTGAAGAGAAAGCACGAAGCCTAAAGTTGTCACATGATCAGATCAGAGAACTCCGGCAGGCAGAATCTAAGCCCATCCTTGTCGAGATGGAGCAATGGATGAAAGAGCAGATTGTTGAGACAGTCCCCCGAAGCGCCATCGGCATGGCTTTTGCTTACACGCTCTCGCTATGGCCCAGATTAGTCCGATACATTGAAGATGGTCGCTTCCAGATAGACAACAACCTTATCGAAAATAGTATCAGGCCCGTGGCCCTGGGACGTAAAAATTACCTGTTCGCCGGTTCTCACCATGCCGCCCAGCATGCTGCCATGATATATTCCCTTTTGGGCACCTGCAAAATCAACGGCATCGAACCCTTCCAATATCTGACCCAAACCCTGTCGGTTATCCCTGATCACCTGGCAAGTCAACTGCATACACTTCTGCCTGGGCAAAAATAAGTCCTTCGATTTTCATGCCCAATATGCTCGTGGCCGTAGGCTTACCATGAATCTATCTTTTTGTGGGGTGCCCGACAAGCCGGGAAAAGCACATTATTGAAGTCGCTGTTTCCCGATTCAGTTTGGTTCGACCTGTTGCTATCCGATGTATTTGAACGGCTAAGCAAAAATCCTTCGCAGCTCCGCGAGATCATTCTCTCCATACGGCCTGACAAACCCGTGGTTATTGATGAAATTCAAAAAATTCCGGCGCTCCTCGACGAGGTTCACTGGCTGATAGAGAATACAGGAACACGATTTATATTGAGCGGATCAAGTCCGCGGAAGATTGTCCGGTCGCATGCCAACCTTTTGGGCGGACGCGCGTTGCGTTATGAACTCTTTCCATTGATCAGTCAGGAGATCCCGGATTTCGACCTGCTCCGCGCATTAAACAATGGATTGTTACCCCGCCACTACATTTCGGCAAACCCGAAGAAAATAATCTCCTCCTATATCGGGAATTACCTGATGGATGAAATTATGGCAGAAGCCAGAATCAGAAATGTGGCCACCTTTTCACGTTTTCTGGAGGTCGCGGCATTCTCCAACGGTGAAATCGTAAATTACTCAAATATCGCCTCCGAATGTGGCGTCAGCGCACCAACTGTGAAGGAGTATTTTCAGATCCTTGTGGATACCCTGACCGGCCGGTTCCTTCCTTCTTTTCAAAAACATCCCAAACGACGGGTGATTCTGGCGCCTAAGTTCTATTACTTCGACCTCGGAATTGCCAATTATCTGTTGAAAAGAGGAAAAATCGAAATGGGCAGCGAGAACATGGGAAACGCATTCGAACAATTCATTTACCAGGAAATATATGCCCACAGCAACTATTCGGGACTGGAATACCCGTTATATTACTGGCGCACAGCTTCGCAAACCGAGGTTGATTTTGTCCTGGCCGACCATGAGGTGGCCATAGAAGTAAAATCAACCGGCAATGCAACCCCCCGTCATGCTAAAGGATTACTGAGTTTTGCAGAAGAATACACGGTTAGAAAACTAATCCTTGTAACCAACGACCCTTTCCCGCGTAAAATGGGACCCGTTATGGTATTACCCTGGAATCTCTTTTTACAACAACTCTGGGAAAAAGAAATCATCGCCTGAATTATCATTCCCGTTCACCCGTTCACCCGTTCACCCGTTCACCCGTTCACCCGTTCACCTGTTCACTTTTTTTCACCGCTAACGCTAAGGATTTTAGATTCCAGATTTCAGATTTTATATTTTATTTACGATTTTAGATTTACGATTTGAGAATGAAATTACACGAAGGTTCACGGAGGATCACGAAGTTACACGAAGGGATTCTTCGTGCTCTTCGTGTATTCTTCGTGCCCTTCGTGAAACAAAAGGAATTTTCGAATCATTCTCCATTTTCAATTCCTTTCGCGCCATTGCGCCTTCGCGGTAAAAAAACTTAAAACTTAAAACTTAAAACTTAAAACTTATAACGTAGTTTCACGAAGAACCTAATTCGTAAATCGTAAATCGTACCTCGTAAATTGAATTCCCATTCACCTTAACATTGACTTTCTATTGCAAAAAGCAAATAGTAAACTAAAGTTTGCATTATGAATAGAAATGTATTAATTTTGTTTTGAAATTTACCTCCGGCTTCTGACATGAAGGAACTTCTCAAAGCGGTGATATACGACCAGCAGTCGCTTGTCTGGGACGAAAGTTTTATACACCGGGCGGTCCCGGCAGGAGCCTCCGACCAGGAAATTACAGTCATCTCCGGGGTGCGGCGTTGCGGCAAATCAACGCTGTTGCATCAGATC
>CAYWHQ010000312.1:0-4115 GCA_964457665.1 uncultured Prolixibacteraceae bacterium
TGGCCAGATCGGAGGTAACCGCGTTGATGGAACGTACCTGCAGGCAAACCGTGTCGCGGCACCAGGTTCCGCCCTGCTGGTCAAATTCGGGCTGAAAGGATCCCTCGTCGCTGGCTGCGGAGCTTCCAAGCAGCCCGTTTCCATGGATCCGGAGGGTGAAGTCGCCGCTTGTCGCCGTGTTGGTCGCATCATTCAGGATGAAGTACCGGTTGCGGATGAAGAGGATCTTCCGGATGACGTCGGTTCCGCCCCAGTGACCTCTTGCCTCTCCGCAGTCCAGCCACGGAAGGTCGAAGAAGTTCTCTATATAAGCCGTATTGGTCGATACTGATACGAACTCTCCGGTGGGCGGTTCGGGACCGGAGCCACCTGCCAGCAACAAGTTATGATCCGACGGTTTATTGGTTGCATCGCTTTGCGGGGCGCCCGGATAACCCGGGTCGATGGCCAGCAACCTGCCGAATGCCATCAGGGAGAAGCTGGTCGCATCACCCTGGTGGTGCGACTTGGCGCCGGTCAGGGCGATCCCGTGCTTCGCGATGCAATGCAGGTAAACCGCTCCCGAATCCCATCCCGAGCGGAAAACCAGGCTGCCGGCCGCCGGTAATGGCTGGAAGAGGCTGTCGTTGTTTGATCCCTGTTGAGCCATGGTGGCGATGTACTGGGTACGGATGTAGGGATGGTCATAAGAAAACCCGGGGAAGGGCAGGTTGAACTCCGGTTTGCCCGAGAGGGCGGCGATGGTAGTGCGGAAGCCGATGGGGGAGTCATGGATCGCCGGCAGGCTGCCGTCGGGCATCCGGATCCGGTTCAGCCAGTCGTAGAGCCTGTCGTATCGTGTATCATACCAGGGGTGCGGCACCTGCCTGACCATCCCGCGAAATGTGACTTCCAGGGGTACATCCGGCAGGTAGTTCCATAAACCCCTGAGGAAAGGGAAGACATTCTGGAAGGCATATTCGAAATACCCAGGTCCTTCGGCATAGCCAGCCAGAGTATCGGGTTCCGAGACCCTCGGGTAGATCCCGTCTTCCATCCATAAGGTGTTATCCACGTTCCATAAGCCGGCGTTGATCCAGCTCACCGGCTGCCGGGAAGGGTCCGTGTCGACATAATCGCCCAGCACCACGGCGGCCAGCCCCAGGGCCGAAGCGGTCATCAGACTGTGGTTGTTGAACTGGAACTCAAAGAAACGGAATTTGAATATCAGCACCGTATACTCCGCCATGGCCCGGTTATACAGGTTCGCCGTAAAGGAGATGAGCGAGTCACGCCCGGTCGTCAGCAGACTGTCGGCCAGTCCCGCCCCCATCAGCAGATCCCACGCCACCAAATAGTTGATCAGCTCCTTCGACCGGTGCTGCCACTCCTGGTAGAAGACCCATCCCTGCTGAAAGCCGACCCCGGTGTTCATCTCCGTCAGCAGGCCAAGCGTTTGCGCCTGCATGCTCTCTTTTTCTTCCCCGGATAAAGGAACAACGGCGCCGTTTTCACTTTTGCGGCCGAGCAGACAGCAAAAAGCCGCTTCCCGGGCGATCATGGAGCGGATGAGGCGATCGGCGTCGGTACTGTTGCCCGCAGGAACCGGCCCCGACGCGTTGAACCAGATGGAAGCGTAAAGCCGGGAGATATCAGGCCGCAGGAGGTACTCCCTGACGCTATCGATCTGCTCCCGGTCCATCAGGGTGCGCGGAAAGGCCGTATCAGCGCACGCCGGCCTCCACGAACCCTGACCCGCAACGCCCAGGCTCATACCTGAAAGAAAAAAAATCAAAATAACCCGGAACATATTTAATGTGCTGATGAATCTTTAATTTTCCTGTTCACCCGTTCACCTGTTCACCCGTTCACCTGTTCACCTGTTCACCTGTTCACCTGTTCACCTGTTTCCAAAATTACCACAAGTTATTCACAGCGCTCCTGAACGCGATACTTTTTTCAGATATTTACGGAAATCAACAAACCATTTTCATGGGTGGTATTTTCGGTATTGTTTCCAGCGAGAGGTGTGTCGAGGATCTTTTCTACGGCACCGATTACAACTCGCATCTTGGCACGCGCCGCGGCGGCATGGCAATGTTCGACGGGCAGGATTTCATCCGGTCGATCCATAACATTGAGAACTCTTACTTCCGAACCAAGTTTGAACCCGAGCTTCCCGGTTTCAGGGGGAACGCGGGTATCGGGGTGATCAGCGACAGTGAGTCGCAGCCCATCATGGTACACTCTCATCTGGGGAGGTTTGGTATCGTCACGGTGTCGAAGATCGTCAACCTCCCGGAGCTGTCGGGAGAGATGCTTGCCCGGAACCATCACTTTTCGGAGGTGAGTGAACGGGGGATCAATCCCACCGAGCTGGTGGCCATGCTGATTTCGGAGGAGGAGAGCTTTGAAGCCGGTATTGAACGGGTGTTTCAGAGTATCCGTGGTTCCTGTTCCATGGTTTTGCTCACCGGCGATGGCATCATTGCCGCCCGCGACAAGCTGGGCAGGACGCCGCTGGTTCTCGGTAAAAAGGAGGGAGCCATGGCCATCAGTTCCGAATCTACCTCTTTTGCCAACCTGGGTTTCTCGTCGGAACATTACCTCGGCCCCGGGGAGATCGCGGAGATCACGGCCGACGGCTACAGGGTGCTGCGCCAGCCCGGAGAGAAAATGCAGGTATGTACATTCCTTTGGGTTTATTATGGATACCCCAGCTCCTGTTACGAAGGGATCAACGTGGAGGAGTGCCGCTACCGTTGCGGAGCAGCCCTCGCGAAGAGAGACAGCGTGGAACCCGATTTTGCATGCGGCGTTCCCGATTCGGGTATCGCCCACGCCATTGGTTACTCCAATGCCAAACAGGTGCCGTACAAAAGAGCATGGGTCAAGTACACCCCCACCTGGCCGCGCAGCTTCATGCCGCAGAACCAGGAGATGCGCGACCTGGTGGCCAGGATGAAGCTGATCCCGGTCAGCGGGATCATCGGCGGAAAAAAGCTGGCCATGTGCGACGACTCCATTGTGCGCGGCACCCAGTTAAGGGACCAGGTGAAGGTTCTCTTCAGCGCGGGTGCGAAGGAGGTACATGTCAGACCCGCCTGTCCGACGCTGATCTTTCCCTGCGACTTCCTCAACTTCTCCGCCTCACGCTCCTCCCTCGACCTTGCCGGCCGCAAAGCCGTCAAGGCGCTCGAAGGGAAAGAGGACAACCACCTCGAAGAGTTCGCCACCCCCGGCACCGACCGTTACCATGCCATGACCGGCTGGATCTGCAGCCATATCGGCGCCACGACACTAAAATACCAGGTACTTGACGACCTTGTGGAGGCCGTGGGGCTGCCCAAAGAGAAACTTTGCACCCATTGCTGGGACGGCAGCAGTTATTTTTGAGAAGAGAGGGGGGTGAGAATTGAGAATTGAGAATTGAGAATGGAGAATGGAGAATGGAGAATGGAGAATGAAATTTTCACTGTAAGACGCACAGACAAAAAGGATTTTAGATTCCAGATTTCAGATTATATTGACGATTGTAGATTTAAGATTGTAGATTTGTAAATACATTGAATAGTTCATATATAATTATTATCAGAATCATATGGGAGCACTCTAAAAATCTGAATTCTAAAATCCAAAATCTAAAATTCAATCTAAAATCTGAAATCTGGAATCTAAATTTCAAACCCCTCCACACCTCAGCGGCAATAATACAGCACCATGAAATCCCTCCTCATCCTCCCTTTCCTCCTGGCCTCCATTCAGTCATTTTCCCAGGAAAAGGACATCCCCTATGCCCAATTCCATGAAGGAGCCATCATCTGGTATCTTCCCTCATCGGGAGAGCAGTTCCGGTCGCTGCCGGCCTACATACCCGGTTTTGTCCGTATCCGGCAAACGATCCACCTCCAGAGACTGACCAACGCCGAAGTGACGGCGAAACTGAAAGATGAACTGACCAGACTCGTCAATACCAGCCTTTCCGACGCTCAGAAACTGGAGTTCCTTGAAAAATACGCCTGCCTCACCCTGCTGAACTACCTTGACGTTGGCGACCTCTCAGTTGATTTCTACAACAAATCAAAGGAGCTGAAATCGGATTCAGATCAGAACATCCGGTCCGCTTCGGATCTGGT
>CAYWHQ010000313.1:0-4099 GCA_964457665.1 uncultured Prolixibacteraceae bacterium
ATACCTGTTTTGGATCCGGGTGAGGAAAATGGAATCGCATCAAGCCGGCAGGTCTGAAATTTTCCGTACCTTTATGGGCTGATGAGGAGAAAGTATTCAAAAAGGGACTTCCTGAAGATTTCGGCAGCCGGCATGGGTTGTGCGGCGCTTGGGATCCCGGCTTTTTCCTTGCCGGTAAAAAAAGGAGGACTCATGGCACCGGAATCAAGCATCCCTTCTGCTCAGGGGATCGGGAAGCACAGCAAGGAATCGCCTTACTATACCGTGACCCCCAGGGGGGTTAAATGTCAGATATGCCCGAACCTCTGTATCCTGAAAGAGGGTCAGGAGAGCATATGCCGTAACCATGTTGTGAAAGGCGAAAAGCTCTATTCGATTGCCTATGGCAACCCGTGTGCCGTTCATGTTGAACCGGTGGAGAAAAAGCCGCTCTTTCATTTTCTTCCGGCCACGCGCACCTTCTCCATCGCCACCGCGGGGTGCAACTTTGCCTGTCTCAACTGCCAGAACTGGGAGATATCCCAGGTCAGCCCGAAAGATACCAGGAATACCGACCTGATGCCTGCGGCCGTGGTGTCGGGCGCCCTGGAGAACAACTGCCGTTCCATATCCTATACCTACTCCGAACCGGTCACCTTCTATGAATATATGTATGATACGGCGAAGCTTGCCAGAGCCAGGGGACTGAAAAATATCATGGTGTCGAACGGCTATATCAACGAGAAACCGCTGCGCGATCTGGCAGGGTATATCGACGCTGTAAATATCGATCTGAAGGCTTTCCGTGAAGAGACCTATTCAAAGCTTACAGGTGGCAGCCTCCAACCGGTTCTGAATACACTCAAGATCCTGAAAGAAAATAATGTATGGATTGAGATCACCAACCTGGTGGTTCCCTCATGGACCGACGATCCTGCCATGATCACGGCAATGTGCCAATGGCTTGCCGACCAGGGTTTCTCAGGCTATCCGCTGCATTTCAGCAGGTTTTTCCCGCTATATAAATTGACTTCACTTCCCTATACGCCCGAGAACGTCCTTTTCAGAGCCAGGGAAACAGCGCTGAAAGCCGGGATGAAGTATGTCTACATCGGCAATGTTCCAGGAACAACTGCGTCGGACACCCGTTGTCCGCACTGCGGAAAAGTTGTTGTCGGGCGAAAGGGTTACACCATCACTGAAAACCGGCTGAAGAACGGGTGCTGCGGTTTCTGCGGCACATCCGTTTCCGGTGTTTGGGGATGATCCTCCGGGGAACCCTCCATCACTCACGGCACTCAAGTTCCAGCTTTACCGGCAGATGATCGGAAAAGCCTCCGGTGTATCGCGGTCCCAGATAGGTTCGGAACGGTTTGCTTCCCATATGCCGTTCATCCCGGATCATCAGAAACGGAAGTTTTAAAATGGTTGCATTTTCTGTTGTCGTTCGAAGGAGCGCAGGCTCACCCAACATGCTCCCCGACACGATGAACTGGTCGAGGATGCCCCAGTGCGCCTGGAACTTATGGGTTCCCTCCCTGCCGCATTTCGGTATCATCAGGTTTATCAGGCGGCCCGGTTGCCCGGGTGCAACTGCTCCCAGCACGAGGGAGAGGCTCCCGTCGCCGGGTTCATCGTTGAAATCGCCCATGATTACAATGGATGCACGCGGATCTGACTCCATGATTGAGTCGGTCTTCAAACGCAGCAGAAAGGCAGCCCTGGCCCTGCGGTGACGTGAAGCCTTCTCTCCGCCACGGCGCGAAGGCCAGTGGTTCACAAAAAGATGAAGGGTGTCGCCGCACCACGGCAATCCCTTCACGTAAAGGATGTCGCGGGTCCTGGCTGCCGTATCCTGCGGAAACCTCACCGCGATCGCCTCCGAATGGAGCGGAGTGAACCGTGTGGGAAGATAGAGCAATCCCACATCCACTCCACGGGCATCGGGAGAGTCGTAATGTATCACCCGGTACTGCCAATTTTTCAGGGGAGTGTCTGCCGTTAACCGCCGCAGAACAAAACGGTTCTCAATCTCGCAAAGCCCTATGAGCGCAGGGGGTTCCCCGTGCCTGGATGCAAGAATGGTTTTGGCCAGCATATTCAGTTTGATTCTGAACCTCGACCATGTCCAGTGATATTCCCCGGCAGGGGTGAAGGCCTCGTCGACCTTGAGCGAATCGTCGAAAGGATCGTACAGGTTCTCCACATTCCAGAAAAGGATGCTGACATTTTGACCTGTCCTGATAACCGAGTCCGGCATGGCACGGTTTTTCAGGTACATATTCATCCCGGTGACTACCCGGTTACCCGGCCCGGCCAGGCAAAAGAAAAGAAATAGCGCAGAAAGGTACAGCAGGGATTTCATCTTTTTTTCTGTTTAATCTGCAGCGGGCGGGAAAGGTGACGCCGACAGGGAGGTTGTTTAACGCTTTTTTAACATAACGCTTAACAACTTTTAACAAAGGCCCTGTAATAGGACCGGTTCAGGGTCGTTTTTTATTCGGTTCGTTTTAAAATCGTAACATATGAAACGTTTTTTTGGACTGTTGCTGGCGGCTCTCCTGGGGGGAGGCGTAGCACTCGGCCTCTATAAAATGGCAGAAACGAAACAGATCTTTGCCCCGGAGAAACCAGCAGGTATTCCCGTAAAACCGGTGAGTTTCAGCGCCCCGGTGGCAATGAACCTGCCCGACTTTGAGGCGGCAGCCTCCTCTTCGATCAACGCAGTGGTGCACATCCGTTCATCCTTCCAGAAGAAGAGCCTTGTTTATGATGATTTCTTTGAATTTTTCAATTTCGGCCGGCCGGCGCCCCGCGAATATATATCTCCGTACAGTGCGACAGGTTCCGGTGTGATCGTTTCCCCCGATGGCTACGTGGTGACCAATAACCATGTGGTGCAGGATGCCCATGAGATCAACGTAACACTCAATGATAAACGGGAATATAAAGCCACCCTCGTGGGTTCCGACCCAAGCACCGACCTTGCCCTGATCCGGATCAGCGAACAGGGGCTTCCTTTCCTTGGTTACGGAAACAGCGACGAGGTTAAAATCGGAGAATGGGTACTTGCAGTGGGAAATCCTTTTAACCTGACTTCCACCGTTACAGCTGGTATTGTCAGCGCCAAAGCCCGGAACATCAATATCCTGGGATCACAGGGCGCCATTGAATCGTTCATCCAGACTGATGCGGCGATCAATCCCGGTAACTCAGGCGGAGCGCTCGTAAACACCCGCGGCGAGCTGATCGGTATCAATGCAGCCATCGCCTCCGGGACTGGCTATTATACCGGCTACTCCTTTGCCATCCCGGTGAACATCGTGAAGAAAGTGGTCAGCGACTTCATCGAATTCGGCAAAATCCAGCGTGCTTACCTGGGCGTCTATTACAATGAAATCAACGAAGAGTTCGCCCGTTCAAAAGGATTATCCGACCTCAGGGGTATTTATGTTGAAGATGTAGTTCCCGGGGGCGCTGCCGAAAAATCGGGAATGCGCAAAGGCGACGTAATACTGAAGATCAATGGCCATCCTGTGAACGGTAAATCAGAACTGATGGAGATCGTCGGTCAGCACAATCCCGGCGACAAGGTGACGGTCACCATCATCCGCGATAAAACGGAAACGGACATCCCGCTCACCTTTGTCAGCGAAGAGTCGCATGTTGCCATGGTCAACGAAAACCGGCTGATCATTCATGGCGCTACCTTCGAGCCGTTAACCGATGCGGACAAATCGAAATTTCGGATCCGTAATGGCTACAGGATCACGGAACTGACCAGCGGAAAGCTGAAGACTGCCGGTATCAGCAAAGGATTTATCCTGCTGTCGGTCGACCGGAAAAGTATCACCAGCCTGTCGCAATTGAAAGAGGCCCTTTCCGGCCGCGACCAGGGTGTACTCATCGAAGGGGTCTACCCTAACGGACTCAAGGCTTATTATGGCATCGGACTTTAGGCAACCTTTCACCCCCGGGGTTAGTCATACAAGAACAGTGCGGTTTTTCCACCCTGTACATATCTTCAATATGGAATTAATCTAAAAAAACACAATAAAAACATGCATTCGGGGTTAAAATTTTGTAACTTTCATCGTTTTTAACAACCAGGAATGATTTG
>CAYWHQ010000314.1:0-4089 GCA_964457665.1 uncultured Prolixibacteraceae bacterium
GTTCCCAATTCTCATCGCTGCCGATATACTTCTCCTTGTTTTGCGAATCCCTTAAGGATATCTGAACAATAAAGTCGGTAAAACTGAGCGCTCTGAAGATGATCATTACGATCTCCATCACTCCTTTGAACTCATCCTTTACCTGATCAGGCGTACAGAAGATATGCGCATCGTCCTGCGTGAATCCGCGCACTCTTGTCAAACCATGCAGTTCGCCGCTTTGTTCGTACCTGTATACCGTTCCAAACTCCGCCATTCTGATCGGCAGGTCCCTGTAGGAACGTGGGGATGACTTATATATTTCACAATGATGCGGACAATTCATCGGTTTCAGGAAAAACTCCTCCCCGGGAACAGGAGTCGAGATCGGACGGAACGAACTCTCACCGTATTTCTGATAATGTCCGGATGTTTTGTAGAGTTCCACATTACCTATATGGGGACAGATCACTTGCTCGTAGCCCATTCTTTTCTGAACTCTTTTGAGAAACATTTCAAGCCTTTCACGCAGCGCGGCACCCCTGGGCAGCCAGAGCGGAAGTCCCTGCCCCACTTTCTGAGAAAATGTAAAAAGTTCCAGTTCCCTTCCCAGCTTCCGGTGGTCGCGCTTTTTCGCCTCCTCAAGCATGACAAGATACTCGTCGAGATCCTTCTGTTTAGGAAATGTAATCCCGTATATTCGCGTTAACTGCCTGCGGCTTTCATCCCCCCTCCAATATGCGCCGGCAATAGCAAGCAGTTTTATCGCCCTGATATAGGAGGTATCTGGAAGATGTGGCCCACGGCACAGATCCGTAAAATGACCGGTTTCATAAAAGGTGATCTGACCATCCTCCAGATCCTGTATCAATTCAACCTTATACTCATCCCCCTTATTCAGAAAATAATCCAGGGCTTCGTGTTTAGATTGCTCCAGGCGTCTGAAAGATTGTTTCTCCTTTGCAAGCTCAGCCATTTTGGCTTCAATCTTAGGAAAATCATCAGAAGAAATCGAGTGATCGCCGAAATCAATGTCATAGTAAAATCCATTCTCGATATCCGGCCCAATGCCAAACTTAACACCGGGATATAACAACTCAATGGCTTCCGCCATGAGATGCGCACTGGAATGCCACATGGTTGCCCTGCCTTCGGGATCGTTCCACGTCAGCAGCGTGACCGCAGAATCCCGGCTGATCGGTCGGGTAGCGTCGATAACCTCTCCATTCACCCTGGCAGCAAGTACATTTCTGGCCAAACCCTCGCTTATACTTCTGGCTATTTCAAGCCCCGTTGTTCCGGCCGGATACTGTTTAACGGAATTATCTGGTAATGTGATATTTATCATCAAAATACTGCTGTTATACTGAAAGGGTGCAAAGGTATGATTTTTTCGTTATATAATGAAAAGGTATTTCTGCTTAAAGTTACCCTGATCAGAGATATTTCCGTTTTTTTCGTAATTTTCACCAACTTTTTCAATATTACCTGTATTTATGTCAGGAAAGGATGACAATGAGCTTGTTTACGAAGTAATTCACGGTAGCATTTCTTCCTTCGAAGTGTTGATCGACAGGTATCAGAATAAAATCTTTAACATCATGTTACGAATGGTTGCCAATAGGGAAACCGCGAAAGATCTGACCCAGGATGTTTTCCTCAAGGTATTTGAGAATCTGGAAAACTTCAATTTCAAGTACCGGTTTTTCAGTTGGATTTACAGAATTGCTGTTAATGAAGCGATCAACTATAGCAGAAGCCGGCCCCGGACGGTGAATCTGGCGGAGGCGGCACATTTGACTGAGGAGATGCACAGCTCCCGTAACCAGAATGAATCAGGGATGCTGAACCAGGCAATCCGGAATCTGGTTCATGAATACCGAGTACTGATATTGTTAAAATACTATTGCAACCTTTCGTATGATGAAATCGCCGAAGTGACAAACCTTTCTGTAAAGAAGGTACGGTCAAGGCTGTTTATGGCAAGGGAACAAATAAGGAACGACTTGCTGGCAAAAGGATTCTTTAGCAATGACTGATAAAAAGATCATCGAAAAAATGTACCGGTTTCTCGACCATGAGATGTCTCCGTCAGAGGAAACGGAATTTTTCAGGTACATGGATCAGCATCCTGAGAAACAGGCCATGATCAATGGATTGAAAGCCCTGCATGAGCAACTGCAGCATGCAGGGGTGAAGGCTCAGGAAACCGTCGACATTACAAAAGAGGTTATTCTGCAGATCAGCAGAGATAAATATAACCCGGAAGTAAATAAGCCTGAGATCATGTTCCGGCAGACGTTTTGGTCAAGACCTGTTATAAGGGTCGGACTTGCTTTTGCCCTCGGCGTCTTTGCGGGACTGCTGGCGTTCACCTTCCTGACCAGCGATTTCTCCCGAAAACCATATGGTTCTGATCAAATCAAAGGTACATTGTATGATTCAAGGTCATTTGGCAACATGAAAGCGGCCGGCGTCCTGCAGTTCGAAAGTCCTGCAGTCAGGGCATGGTGCGATATAAGATATTCATCAAAAACCGTTGAAATCAGGCTGGATATTTCATCTCCAACACCGGTAAAGGCAGCCATTGAATTTGATTACAGTAGTTTTCAGGTAATGTTTGCACAAAACCTGACCGCCAATGAACAGACGAATATATTTGCCGCTTCAAATTTTATCCGGATCGATAACACCGGTCAAAGCCAGATTGTCGTACGACTTCAGAATAAAAACAGCCTTCCCCAGGATATTACCTTAAAAATACTGCAAAACGAAACACCGGTTTACCAGAATGTTGTTCAGGTAAACAGAGAATAAATTAGCAGCTATTTAGCTAGTTATATTGCAGAATATCTATATATTAAATCTTACCGGATCTCTTCATAACCGTAAAAAAAGTACCTGAAGCCTTTGTCGGGGTAGCAGGATTCGAACCTGCGACCCCCTGGTCCCAAACCAGGTGCGCTAGCCAGGCTGCGCTATACCCCGAAATTGCATTGGATTGCGGAGAGGGGGGGATTCGAACCCCCGGTACCAGTTGCCCAGTACGACAGTTTAGCAAACTGTTGGTTTCAGCCGCTCACCCACCTCTCCGGAAGGAATAGATCACTGAAACGGGCTGCAAAATTAGAAAAAAATGAAAGGAATAAAAAAAAAGTTGAATTTTGTACGCTTAACTTTATGAACCCTTTCATCATGAGCGGAAAGACATTTGCAGAAAAGATCTTCAATGCGCCTGCCGGCGCCATCGTTTTTGCCAGGCCCGACATCATCCTGTCGCATGACAATACGGCCAGTATTTACAGCACATTTAAAAAAATGGGGGGTGAGAAACCGCTCCATCCTGATTCCCTGCTGATCACCCTTGATCACAACGCCCCGCCCACCAATTCCAAATTGGCCAACGACTATCAGTCCATCAGGGAGTTCGCCGAAAAGTTCGGTATAAAAAAATTCCATGATGTCGGTGACGGTATCTGCCATCAGCTGATGACATTTTATGCACGCCCCGGAATGATTATCGTCGGGAGCGACAGTCACACCAGTACGGCTGGTGCTTTCAATGCTTTTGCAGCAGGTATTGACCGGACCGAAACAGCTGGACTATGGAAACAGGGTGAAACCTGGTTCAGGGTGCCTGAAACCATCAGGATCGTGTTGGAAGGTCGCCTCAGACAAGGTGCATACGCTAAAGATCTTGCCCTGTGGATCATCGGAATGATCGGTTCGAGCGGAGCCGATTATATGTCAATAGAGTATCACGGGCAAGGAGTTCTCACCCTTTCGGTTTCCGACAGGATGGTATTGGCCAACCTGGCATCTGAGATGGGAGCCAAGAACGCGGTTTTCCCGGCAGATGAGATACTGGAAGCATGGACCGGAGAGAAGCACGAAGGGGTGTGGGCCGACCAGGATGCCAGATACATCAAAGAGATCAGGATCAATCTGAATGATATTTTCCCCGTTGTTGCCGCACCCCATCACGTGGATAATGTGAAGGCAGTGTCAGAGGTTGCAGGTACCCCGATCCATCAGGCATTGATCGGTACCTGTACCAACGGGAGACTGGAAGACCTCCGCGAAGCTGCAGCCGTTCTCCGCGGAAACACC
>CAYWHQ010000315.1:0-4078 GCA_964457665.1 uncultured Prolixibacteraceae bacterium
AACCGACTGGCTTGAGATCATGCTGCAGCATTTCAGCGATCCCGCGGTGACCGGGGTTTGCGGGCAGCAGATCGTAGCGCATGATCCGGATAAGAATCCCTTGCAATGGTTCATCCCGGCAGGGGAGGCACAACCAGTGAAAACTGTTTTCCCTGAGCCGCAGATCTTTCTCCGGATGAGTGGCCGGAAACAGCATACTTTCTGCCAGTGGGACGATGTAAATGCCATGTACCGGAAATCGGCCAAACAACAGATCCCCTTCCGTAAACTGATGTTCTCGGAGGATACCCTGTGGGCAAAAGATGCTTTGACGGCCGGGCATACGCTGGTATATGATTACCGCGCAAGGGTGTACCACTACCACCACCAGAATTTCACCTTCTATTTTAAAAGGACTTATATCATTTTATATCAGAATTATAAGTTTTATAACTACATCCGTTTTCCGAAGAATCCGTTGGTACAGGTCATGCAGATCATTGTAAGGATGATTCGAAAAAAGCTTTCCATCAGTGCCAGGATGAAATGGATCAGGTATAATCTGATTCTGGTGGCGGCAGCCTGGTCGGCTACCCTGATCTTTGCCTACAATGCGCGGATCAGGGGGATGAGGGGCGTGGAGTCATCACAACAGTATTTTGTCGGGTATCCCCCCCAGGGTAGCCAGGCCGGATCACAAAAACAATAACTATGGCAGAGCAAAAACCAATGGTAAGTGTGCTGATGACCACCTACAACCGGGAAAAGTACCTTGAACAGGCGGTCGAAAGCGTTTGCAGATCCACATTCAGCGACTTCGAACTGATCATTGTGGATGATCGCTCGAAGGACAGGAGTTTTGATATTGCGCAGGAGCTGGCGCAGAAGGATCCACGGATCCGGGTGGTTCTGAACGAACAGAACCTGGGCGACTATCCCAACCGTAACAGGGCTGCCAGTCTGGCACAAGGGAAGTACCTGAAATATGTGGATGCCGACGACATGATATATCCTGCCGGGCTTCAGTTGCTTGTGGAAGGGATGGAGCGCTTTCCGGAGGCAGGTCTGGGGCTGGGATCCCTGCCTCAGGACAAGTTCCGGATTTTCCCGTTTATGCTCACCCCCGGGGAGGCTTATCAGCGGCATTATTTCAGGGAGCAGTTGTTTCACAAGGCCCCGCTCTCGGCTATTATCAGGAAGGATGCCTTCGACGCCGCAGGCGGATTCACCGGACGCAGATACCTCGGCGATTTTGAGATGTGGCATATCCTTGCAGCGAAATATCCCGTGGTATTGATGCAGCAGGGTGTCGTCTGGTACCGGGAACATGAAGAACAGGAGATGCAGCACAACCGTACCGATTATACCGTACCATTCCTTTATCTGTTATGTGCCGAGGAGATGATCAAACGAACGGAATGTCCTCTTTCGGATGAGGACAGAGGAAAGGCTCTTGCCAAAATCCACTGGAACATGGCACGTTATATTCTCGGGGTAGGCAAAAACCATTCCTGGAGGATCATGCGGGAACTTCGCCGGAAGACCTCTTTTTCCTATCCCGACCTGATCCGGCTGGCCCGCCGGGAACCCCGTTTCTGACCTGTAGTTTAATCCCGAAAAACAATCTCAGATGATGGTAACCAACCTGATTAAGATCAAATGGATGTGGATCTGTTATATTCTGCAGCGATTCAGCAGGTTTATGTACTGGAACCTGCGCCTGTCCCAGGCAGGTCTCGGATCCCGCTTATCCATAAATTTTCCGGTGATCGTTGAGGGAAGTGGCCGCCTTACGATCAGCGACAGGGTCAACCTGATGAAAAGGTGTGTCATTGGCCTCGCTCCCGGAAGTCATATCATCCTCGGGGCCGGATCGCGCATCCATCCCGAAGCTGTTATTCACGCAGGAAAGGAGACTGTGATAAAGATAGGCGAAAACTGTTCCGTGCTTGCCCATGCTGTTGTCAGGAACGGGAAAGGGATTGAGATGGGCGACGGTAGTTCTGTCTCCAGCCACTGCCATATTTTCCCGAGGGAGCCGGGGTACGACGGGCGGCTGGTGATCGGAAAAGGATCCAACGTCGGCGATTTTTCCATGATCGATACCAGCGACGATGTCATCATCGGCGAGCAGGTTGCACTGGGGCCCTATGACATCATTTATACCCATGACCACGACTACCGGTCGGAATCCTTCGCAGCATGGAAGGGAGGGGTACATACGGGCAAGGTAGTAGTGGAGGATGGAGCCTGGGTAGGAGCACGGGTTACCATTCTTCCCGGTGTTACTATTGGAAGGAGGGCTATTGTAGCCGCCGGGTCGGTGGTTACAAGGAATGTGGCAGCCGGGGATATCGTGGGAGGAATACCGGCCAGGTCATTGAAAAAAACCAGCGATCATGGATAACCGGAAACCAACCGTATCGGTAATCATACCTGCCTTCAACGCGGAAGTTTTTATCGCCGAAACCCTCGATTCGGTGGTCGGGCAGAGCTATCCATCGCTTGAGGTCTTTGTCGTGGACGACGGCTCATCCGACAATACGGTCGCCATTGCCCGTACCTATGAAGAGAGAGGCGTCATGGTTTTTGTCCAGGAGAACTGCGGGGCATGCAGGGCACGGAATATTGGACTGTCGAAGAGCACCGGGAAATACATTCAGTTCCTGGATGCCGACGATGTACTGAGTGAAGATAAGATCGAGAAACAGGTGGCGGTGCTGGAGCAGTCGCCCGGCTACCTTGGAGTATCGCCCACGGTCCATTTCATGCATGGGGAGGAATACAGGAAGATGGCGCCACGGGAGGAATCGTTCTGGATTCATGATACCGACGATCCGGTTGAATTTCTGGTAAGGCTTTACGGGGGTTACGGGGAAAGGTGGATGGTACAGACCAGCGCGTGGCTTACCCCGAAATCGATCACCGACCAGATCGGTCCCTGGAATGAAAAGTTGCTTCTCGACCAGGACGGTGAATATTTTGCCCGTGCCGTGCTGGCCTCAAAGGGAATCAGAACTACCGGAGGCATCAATTACTACCGGCGCTTTGTCCTTGGAGGAAATATCTCTGCGAAGGCTGATAAGATTGAAAATCTGCAAAGTGCCTTACTGGCCCTGAACCTCAAGGCAGAATACCTGGGCAGATATACCCGGTCGGACCAGTACCTGCAGGCCATGTCAACACTCTATATGGAGATCGCCATAAACGCCTATCCCCGCTTTCCGGAACTGGCAAGGATCTGTGAAGCAGAAGTTAAGAAAACGGGTAAAAAGCCCGATATACCTGTCCTGGGTGGAAAACTCATTGAATTTACCCGCTATCTGCTGGGCTGGAAAGCGGCCAGGTTTCTGCGGATAAAAATGCACAAAGTGTTACGCAAGGGAGGACCCGCATGAAGAAAAAGATCTGTATCCTCACGCAAAGTCATCTTTGCCGCAATCCCAGGGTAGTGAAAGAATCTTTGACTCTTGCCGGGGCAGGCTATGAGGTGGTGGTCCTCACAACTTTTACATACCCCGAATTACTGGAAGAGGATCTTAGCCTGATCGGGAATACCGGGGTGACCCTGAAGGGAGTGGTCAACATGATTCCTTCGCAGACCCCCGGATGGTCCCGGTTCAGGGAAAGGATTGTACGCCGGCTGGCCGGGGAAGCGATTGCCCGGTTCGGCATGGAGAATGTGTATGCGCTCGGGTATGGCTATGGCAGGAATCTGGCGGCAGCCATCAGGGAAAAGGCAGATCTGTATATCTGTCACCAGGAGATCAGCACGGTGATCGGATGCAGGCTGATCAACCATGGATTCAGGGTGGCTTTCGATTTTGAGGACTGGTATTCCCATGATCTTTTGCCGGAGGCGAACCGGACACGTCCGGTTCGCCTCCTGGAGCGTTACGAGAAGATTGCACTCTGCAAAGGCGTGCTGACATATACCACCTCCCATGCCATGTCCGGAGCACTCTCGGCATTCGCCGGTTCCCCCCCTGTGCAGGTCATCTATAATGTGTTTCCCTTTGCCGACCTCAACGATCTTGACCATCATGTCAGGGACCGGGTCAACCCTGAAATGCCTTCCATGCACTGGTATTCGCAAACG
>CAYWHQ010000316.1:0-4064 GCA_964457665.1 uncultured Prolixibacteraceae bacterium
GGGTGAAACCTTCCGGGAGTAGCCCCTTCTTTTATTTTAGTCGGTCAGTAGTGATATTTAACATAGAAATTTCCAATATTACTTTTACCAATCTAACATCTAATGCATTGATCGGGAATACTCAGCAGTATTATCAGCGTTTTTCACTGGATTGGAGTTCTTCAGATGAGAATGCTATTTTCATTGGCGGCGTGGTAGAAGACTACGGAAATCCACCGGCGGTGCCAGGTTTTATTAAATATAGATTATTTCGATGCGAACCAGCTATCCATTCATTTATTTTAGAACGATCATTCGATGTTGGTCCAGGTTGGCAAAGTCAATTTGCCGGGGTTGACAAATGGAGAAATAATCTGATTATCAGTGATAAGAATGCCGGATATGCTTTTATCGGAGGTTTTTTTCTTACTGTGATCAACAGATCGACAAATGCAGTATTCCCAATCGCAGATAATATTGTAAACAACGGTTATCATTATTATCATATTGACACCAGAGCGATGGAAAGTTATATTAAAAACGGAACTGAATATCTTATCATCGGAAATGACGGAGGAGTTACACGTTGCGTTCCGGAGACCGGGGAACAATCGCGAGAGAATATCAACGGAAAAGGATTGTACATAACCCAGATTTACGGTGTAGGCAGTTGCGAAGATTACCCGAAATCACTTGGGGGAGGATCTCAGGATAATAATTTGTTTTATTACTATCCTGACGTAACAGGGCAGGCCTTATGGGAACCACACGGGAGTGGCGATGCGTACGATATTATTATTCACGGCGAGAACAGGAATTTACTTTATTACACGTATGGCGACGGATCAAATAATTCTGTGAAAGGTAAAGAAAATGGTTTCAATGATTTTGGTTTTAATGCTTTTTTCCATGCTTCTCAGGAAAGTTCCATTGTGGACAGGCCGATGGTATTCAATCCGGACTATACAAATGCCTACCTGGGTTACCACAATCTCTGGAAATCAGTCGTGACAACGAGCGATCTGGGCGTTTTTGACACAAAAGTGTTTGATGCTGACGCGTATGGAGTGAACCCCGGTTATGGAATGATATCCATTGCTATTTCGGAAAGTGATCCCGACTATATGTACATAGCATATGCCGCTCCAAAAGGATGGATTGAAGATCCTCCCGGAAGCGGAGTCTGGATTCCGACTTATATGAAAATATTTATGACGTCGGATGGCGGTTCAACCTGGACAGATCTGACCGAACAATTTCCAGATTATGAAAATGTATTCACTTGGTGCGGCATCACGGGAATTACCGTTTCCAGGAATAATCCCAAAGAGATCTGGATCAGCATGGGAAATTTCGCATCAGACGGAAATGATCTGGCAAAATGGCGGGTATTTTACACGCCGGATATCGAGAATGAAGATTTTACTGATTTTTTCAGCTCCTCTCTCCCAAATCTGCCGGTTAATTGCATTGAGATGATCGGGACTCCTGAAAACGAAGATGTTGTGATCGGAACCGATGCCGGGGTATTTATTTTTGATACAGAGAACCAGCATTGGATACCTTTCAATAACCATCTGGCGCCCGCAATAGTTACCGATCTTGAATATATCGACTCCGATAATAATCAAAACTACCCGTCCTCACTACGCATTGCAACCTTCGGATACGGAATCTGGGAGACACAGACAGACTGCGGCGTTTATGGAGATCTCACCTATATCACCGCCCCGGATGTTGTGTGGGATTCCGACCGAACCATGCACAACAGCGTGATCATTGAAAGCGGCGGTAAACTGACCATAACTGCAAAGATATCATTCGTTGAAGGAACCGGGATCTACGTGAAGAAAGGCGGGATCCTGGATGTACAGGGGGGAACGCTTACCAATGCCTGCAACAGTCTCTGGAACGGCGTATTCGTGTACGGCAATCCCTCTACCTATATCACCAACTACAGCGAGCAGGGTTACGCCGCCTTCCGGCTCCTGGGCGAGCAGGCACCGGTGGTTGAAAATGCCCTGTACGGGGTGATCACCGTAAGCGAAGTGCCTGAAGGAGAAGGGAACATGGGGGAACAGGAGCCCCTGCTTGAAAGCGCCGGGGGGATCATCAAGGCCCATAATACCATATTCCGCAACAATTACTACGATGTGGTCATCAATCCTTACAGATATCCTAAAATAGACGATTTCAAACAGTGCACTTTTACGAAAACACAGGAACTGCCCAACAATACGGGCGAAAAACCAAGAGTCCTGTTAAGGGATGTCGAAAACATTGACTTCACCCAATGCCTGTTCCAGATCGCGCAGAGTTACTCCG
Organism: uncultured Prolixibacteraceae bacterium; assembly: GCA_964457665.1. Classification (GTDB taxonomy): domain Bacteria; phylum Bacteroidota; class Bacteroidia; order Bacteroidales; family FEN-979; genus CAYWHQ01. The sequence continues at coordinate 2,305 of CAYWHQ010000316.1, forward strand.
CTACGCCTGCCGGAACCGGTATCCAGAGTTTCAACTCGGAGTTTTCGGTCGACGGGATCATTGACAACGGCGCCTGGAATTCCACCCAATTCATTAATTTTGATTACGGGATCAAAGCGCTTTCATTCACACCTACCAGAACCTTTAGGGTGGAACACACGAACTTCAGCGGTAACAACACGGGATTGTATGTTTCCGGCGTTTCAACGGCACAGGTGACCCGGAATGAATTTACCGTTCTTAAACAGGATACACTTGCAAGAGACCATTTCGGCGGAATGTATCTTGATTTCTGCAACGGATATATGGTTGAGGATAATGTTTTTAACGGGCCTGGAGGTGGTGATGATCCATGGGCGATCGGACTGATTATCAATAACAGCAATTTCGGTAGTTATGTCGATGCGGATAACGAGGTTTACAACAATGAATTCCATGACTTGAATATCGGAATCCTCGCTCAGAATAAAAACCGCAGCAATTCAATGGGAACATTCGGTCTGACCCTTAAATGCAATGATTTTGATGATTGCAGGTACGACATTGCCGTGACCGTGTATGATCCCAATAATTCCTATCTTGGTATCAAAGGATCGCAGGGTCAAAGTGGTTCAGATGAAGACGATCCGGCTGGAAATGTTTTTTCGACATTCACAGGGCAGGTTCCACCTCATTCTGATTACAACTACCACAATGAAGGCGGAGGATTGACCTATTATCATCATGACCAAAACTACTCAAGTGTAAAGGTTCAACCAACTCATTACTCGAATATTTCCCCTACTTTGGCATATAATGGGCTTGGTTACGATCCAGAACAATGTTGTCTTTCTCATTTCACTCCCGGTGGTGGCGGCGGAGGTATCGAGGATCAGAAAATCCTTCTCGGCGAGTACGGTTCAGATGCTGATTCCGTCAGCAACTTGCTGGCATTGCTTGTTGATGGAGGAAACACCTCTCAAACCAACCAGGATGTCATTACCAGCACGCCTCCCGAAGCCATCGAAGTTTATAACGATCTCCTCAGTAAATCTCCCTACCTCTCAGATACAGTAATGGTTTCGGCCGTGAACCAGGAGACCGTACTTGATGCGGCCATGGTCACTGATATTCTTTCGGAAAATCCCCAGGCTGCAAAGTCAGACACGGTTTTATATGAACTTGGGAATCGTATGAATCCGCTATCAGATGATCAGATGACGGAGGTGATGCAGGGGCTTTACACCACCGGAGCCAAAGAGGCGCTGGAGTCGAATCTTGCCGGTTTCAGGAACGACCATTCAAGAACGCTGAACAACATTATCAGATTCTATGCCACTGACACCCTGTGTGTTTCACCATCCGATAGCCTGATCGCATGGCTTGCCCAGAATGATTATCTTTGGGCAAGGTATCACCAGGCGTTTGCCATGAACGATAAGGGAGACTCAGCCGGAGTGTTTGCATTGCTGGAGAATATCGCCGCCGGGTATTCATTCACAGCGGCCATGACTGCCGATCATCAGAACTATCTTGATCTGTTGGGTCTTTTCAGCCAATGCATGGATTCTTCGAAATCAATTCTTCAGATTGATTCAACCGGTATTTCTGCACTGAATCCGATCATTCAGGATTCCTCCGGGCTAACCTCTGTCTATGCAGCAAATATTTTGAATGCAGTTGGAGATTATGCATATTCAGAGCCTTATCTGTTGCCGGTTGTCGCACTAAAAGAATCAAAGGTATCCTGGCCCAAAAAGACGATCGTTGAAAGGAATACC
>CAYWHQ010000317.1:0-4060 GCA_964457665.1 uncultured Prolixibacteraceae bacterium
CTCCTTTCCGGATGCTTTTGGAACTGTCGGGGATGATCTTTTGGAGATCGATCTCAGAGATGGTGCCGATACCATTGCACACAGGGCATGCTCCATAGGGAGAATTGAAGGAGAAGGTATTGGGCTCGGGTTCATCGTAGGAGATACCGGTGACGGGACACATCAGCATACGGCTGAAATGCCTGATGCTGTTGTCGCGTTCATCAAGCACCATCAGCGAATTTTTGCCGTGTTTCATGGCAAGTGCCACTGATCCGCCAAGCCTTTTGACCGACCCGGGTTCGGCGCGGAGCTGGTCGATCACAATTTCAATATCGTGTACCTTGTAACGGTCGAGCTGCAAGCCGTGCGTGATCTCCCTCAGTCCGCCATCGGTCCGCACAGTCAGGAATCCCTGTTTACGGATCTGTTCGAACATCTCGCGGTAGTGTCCTTTTCTGCCTTTGACCACCGGCGCCAGAATCTGGATATCGGCCCCGTTGTACCTTTCCATGATGAGTGAGAGGATCTGCTGCTCGGTGTAGCGCACCATCTTTTCGCCGGTTTCATGCGAATATGCATCCGACACTCTGGCAAAGAGCAGTCGCATGAAATCGTAGATCTCGGTAATGGTTCCGACGGTCGACCGGGGATTCCGGCTGGTCGTTTTCTGTTCGATCGCAATAACCGGGCTTAATCCATCGATCCGGTCTACGTCGGGCCTTTCGAGGTTTCCGATGAACTGGCGGGCATAGGCGGAAAAGGTCTCCATGTATCTTCGCTGACCCTCCGCATAGATGGTGTCAAAGGCAAGCGATGATTTACCGCTCCCGCTCAGGCCTGTCAAAACCACCAACCTGTTCCGTGGAATGACAAGGTCGATGTTTTTCAGGTTATGGACCCGTGCGCCGTATACCTCCAGATGATCTTCCAGCACGGCGATACTAATGGATGGCGTTGATTTTCATGGTGTCGTGGAAATATCTGACCGATCCCGCCTGTTTTTTTGTCAGTTCAAAGTGTGACAGTGATCCCTCTTCGGGGAGGACGATCTCATACGTTTTACCCTTGCGGTTGGTAAGGGTATACCGGCGGAGCCATGGATTGAACTCCCTGAGTACCCTGTAGGTGACTTGATGGCGGAGTGCGAAACCCGGAAGGTCGGTAACAGATGAGTCGACCTTAATGGTGACGGTGGGTACGCGGGGGTAAAAATCGCTGCTGCGCAGGAAGAAACCATATTTCACAGGGTTAAGATAGATCTCTTTGATTGCGAGAATGCGGAAGAGATACCGGGCGGTCTCCTCGTTCAGGAACAGATCGTAGTAGTTGTCGACTTTCTGGTTTTTCAGGGCGTCGTTCAGTCCGTCGAGGCCTCTGTTGAAAGAGGCAGCGACAAGGGTCCAGTTACCATAAATGCCGTGTGCTTTCCGGAAGTACCTGCAGGCTGCTTCCGTGGCTTTCTCCACGTGGTATCTTTCGTCGACCTCCTCGGTGATCTCGAGACCGAATTCCTGCCCGGTGGTTTTGAGGAATTGCCAGAATCCTTCTGCTTTCGCGGGTGAAACCACATTCGACAGGTTGCTTTCCGCCAGGGCCAGATACTTGAAATCGTCGGGGATGCCGTTCTTTTTCAGGATGGGTTCGATCACCGGGAACCACCGGTGGGCGCGCTTGAACATAAGGATGGAGCTGGTGTGCATGAAGGTGCCTGCAAGGATCTCGCGTTCCAGGCTTTCCCTGACATAATATATATCGAGGGGCGCCTCTTCGCCGGCAAAGGATGCTTTGTCAGGCAATTCCGGGGCAAGGATCCGGTAATTTTTATGGAATGCAACCTTGTAGTCATTATCCTGGTCTTTCCGGCGGTCGGAAGCGAACACGAAAAGGAGGATGATCAGAATGGCAGAGATGATGCGCACGAAGAGGAAAAGTGTTTGTTTCATGATTATTCAAACGGGCTTTTAAAGTCTCTGAACAGGGGAGATAGTTTATCTTTTTCCGAAATGACCGGATTTTCGGCGTTCCACCGGATATTGAGATCAGGATCGCTCCAGAGAATGCTTCCTTCGGAGGTTTTGTTATAAACGTTGGTACATTTATAGAAAAAGATTGTTTCATCTTCGAGGGTGACAAAACCGTGGGCAAAACCGGGTGGTATCCAGTACATCCACTTATTTATTCCCGAAAGCACGATCGATTCCCATTTACCGTAAGTAGGCGAGGATTTTCTGATATCCACCGCCACATCGAGCACCGAGCCCCGCATCACCCGGACCAGTTTACCCTGGTCGAAGGGAGGCGCCTGGAAATGAAGTCCGCGCAGGACCCCTTTCCGGGATTTGGATTCATTGTCCTGGACAAATTTCAGGTCCAGTCCGGCCTGAACAAATCTGTCGTGATTGAAGGATTCGAAAAAATACCCGCGCTCATCTTCAAAAACCTGGGGCTTGATGATCAATAACCCTTCCAGCGGTGTCTGTATCACCTCCATAACTGAAAATTGAATATGAATAATTGAGTACGAACTAACAAGCCTTTTTTATCGCAAAGTCGCGAAGTATTGGCAAAGGCCGCAAAGGGAGAGATTGGGTTTTGTATTAAATTTTGCATACGATTCCTCAGCTACTCCATTACAGATGCACGCACTCTCCGTATGCCTGTGCCACGGCTTCCATGACCGCCTCGCTGAGGGTAGGATGCGGATGAACCGCTTCAATGATCTCGCGCCCGGTGGTTTCCAGTTTCCTTGCGGCTACCGCCTCGGCGATCATTTCGGTAACATTTTCACCGATCATGTGTGCTCCAAGCCATTCGCCGTATTTTGCACAGAAGATCACCTTGACAAAGCCTTCTCTGGCTCCCGATGCCGTTGCCTTACCTGAAGCGGTAAATGGGAATTTTCCGACCAGTATGTCATACCCGGCTTCCCGGGCGGCCTTTTCTGTCATTCCAACCGATGCGACCTCCGGATGGGTGTAGGTACATCCGGGGATGTTGCCGTAATCAAGCGGTTCGACATGTTTTCCGGCAATCTTTTCCACGCAGATGATCCCTTCATGGGAGGCAACGTGGGCGAGGGCAGGTCCTTTTACGATGTCGCCGATGGCATAATACCCTTCAGCGCTGGTCCGGTAGAACTCATCCACGGCGACTTTACCATTTTCGGTACGGATGCCGGTCTCTTCAAGTCCGATGCCTTCGAGGTTGGCCGTAATTCCGACTGCGGAGAGGACAATATCGCATTCGATGGACTCATCTCCTTTTTTTGTTTTTACCACAACGGTACATCCCTTCTCCGAGGTTTCAGCTTTTTCGACCGAAACGCCTGTCATTACTTTCATTCCACTTTTTTTAAAGGATCTTTCGAGGGCTTTCGACACCTCTTCATCCTCCAGTGGAATGATGTTGGGGAGCATTTCGATAAGGGTTACCTGTGTGCCGATGGTCTGGTAGAACCAGGCGAATTCGGAGCCGATGGCGCCGGAGCCGATCACGACCATGCTTTTCGGTTGAGTCGGGAGCGTCATGGCTTCCCGGTAACCGATGATCTTTGTTCCGTCCTGTGGGATGGCAGACAGTTCCCGGGAGCGGGCCCCGGTGGCAAGGATGATATGATTGGCCTGATAATCGGTAAGTTTTCCATCGCTGTCGGTGACTTCCACGATCTTTCCCGGTTTCACCCTTCCGAAGCCTTTGATGTGTTCCACCTTGTTTTTATTCAGCAGGAATTGAATTCCCTTGCTCATCGTTGCGGCCACATCCCTGCTTCGCCTGATCATGGCCGGGAAGTCGGCCTTGGCTTCGCCGGCAGTCACCCCGTAGTCGGCTGCATGCCTGACATAATCAAATACGGAGGCGCTTTTGAGGAGCGCCTTGGTCGGAATGCATCCCCAGTTCAGGCAGATGCCACCCGGTTCGGCGCGTTCAACAACGGCGGTCTTCATGCCCAGCTGGGCGGCTCTGATGGCAGCCACATAGCCTCCCGGGCCGCTGCCAATCACGATAATATCATAATTCATATGGATCGGTGTTTTGGGATTGCGAAAGTACGAAAAATAGACGGAGGTTAGCTGCAATG
>CAYWHQ010000318.1:0-4059 GCA_964457665.1 uncultured Prolixibacteraceae bacterium
TATATTTTTAATCTTTTATACATCTTACTGAAAAGGCATTTGACCTCAGCGAGGGATATCGCGAAACCGAGGGATCCGGGTCGTTCATCCCGTGTGCCCAGGCTTTCAGGGGGCTGCGGCTGGTAGAGGACCAGAAGAGAGTGGCAAAGTCGCCGAACCTGAAGGCAGTGCCGTTAAACATCACTCCGGCCAGCAATGCGTTGAATCCCGAATATCCGGAGTATTTCAGGGGACTTCCTGCGAATCCGTGGTTGATAAACTGGTTGAAAAGGGTATTCCATTCTGCTTCGGCAGGGACATGCCAGCCCGGCGGGCACAATCCCTGTATACCTCCCGTGTCCTCATACTGCATCAGTTCGTCCCACTGGTAAAGCGCGGAGCCCTGGGCACAGGGCGCAGGGTTGTTGTTATAGCAGTACTTTTCAGGGATGCAGTTATCTCTCATAGGCAATGAACCCGGAATCTGATTTCCGTAATTGAGGTTTGCGGCCATCCAGCATTGAGAACCGATCTGCACGGTAGGGTAGGTTTTATTGTCCCGGATATCTGTGAGGACACTTCCGCAGGAAAAAGGTTGTCCGGGAAATACACGGATATAGAAAGAAACGCTTGCAGTGCATGCGTAAAGGTTGGTGCAGGTATAGGTCACCTCTGCCGAATCGGTTCCCGCAGGGACCAGGGCCGGATGGAAGATGTTTCCGGTAACGCCCGGCCCGCTCCAGGAACCATTCAGGGGAACCCCGCCTTTCAGGGTAAAGGGTTTCCCGTCGCGTGAGGTGACAGGGGTACAGTTAGTAAGGCTGACAATGGGTATGGGAAGTAGGGTGAGGTCAAAGGAGGGGGAGGCGGGGCCTGTTCCGCAAGCGTTTACCGGGGTAACGGTCAGGCTCCCGGAGGTTGCGGTTGGGTTGAAATCCAGGCTGACACTGTTCCCGTTCCCCCGGATCGTGGCACCGCTGCCGGAATAGTTCCAAGCGTAGGTGGTGGCATGGGTTACGGGGAGTATGGAATAGGGTACTGCCTGACTGGCCTGGCATACAGGGGAGGGGCCTGTTACTATGCCTGCCGCCAGTGGAAGCGGATCGACCGTTACCGCGAAATTACTGTGCCGGCCTGCACCGCAAAGGGTGTTGAATCCTCTGACCACGATGATCCCGGTTTGCGCGGCAGTGCTGTAATCCGCAAGGATGTTGGGGCTTCCTGAACCGGAGGTCAGGGTGGCGCCGGGAGGGAGGGTCCAGAGATAGGTTCCGGCATGAGCAAGCGCTGCGATGGAATACTGTATTCCGGTGGCGCCCTGACACACGGGGGATGAGCCTGTGACCGGGCCGGCCGGTTCCGGCAGCGGATGGACGGTGACGTCAAGCGACGATGATATTCCATCCCCGCAGCGATGGCTGTAACCTCTTGCGGTAACATCGCCGGACTGGGCGGTGGAATCAAAATCCACCACTATGCTGAAGCTTCCCGCTCCGGCGGTTATGACAGCCCCCGGCGGAACCGTCCAGTTACAGCTGTCGGAACCGGTGACGGGGCCGACGGTGTAAACGACACCGGTTTGTCCCTGGCATACTGAAGCGGGTCCGGCGACGGGTCCGGCAGGTTCGGGGAAGAGGGCCACCGTGAGCGGAAAAACCGCGGTATCGCCGGTACCGCAGTCGTTGAGCCCGAATACCCTGATATCGCCGGAGGCTGCATTGAGGCTGAACCCTGCCAGGATGGTATCGCTCCCGGCGCCCGACAGGATGGTGGCGCCGGCGGGAAGGCTCCATACATAGCTTGTGGCATGAAGGATCTCCGGTACCGTGAACATGATACCCTGATCCCCCTGGCATACCGTGTCGGGGCCGCTTATGCTTCCCGCCGCGGCCGGCAGGGGTTTGACTACGATCTGCAAGGTTGTATCCGGTCCGGCGCCGCAAAGGTTTACGCCATGCACGGTGAGGTCGCCCGAAACCGCAGAAACATCATAATCCACACTGATCGCCTGCGTCGTCCCGCCACCCGATGCACCGGGCGGCAGGGTCCAGGCATAACCTGCCGCAAAAGGCAAAGGATCGATCTGGTAAATAACACCCTGCTGCCCCTGGCAAACTGTATCCGGCCCGGAGATGGCAAAGGGAGTCTGCGGAAGGGAGTCGATGTAGAGCATCACCGTGTCGAAGGCCACACAGTCGTTGTTATTGACCACCCTGATCCAGATCACCCCTCCCTGGCCGGTTGTCAGATACTGCCCGGTATATCCCGTACTCCATTGATAGGTGACGAATACCCCGGGATCGAAGGTGGTGGTGGTCCCTTCGCAGATCGTCCGGTCGTCGCCCAGATTCACACTGGCATTGGGATAAAAGGAGATGGTAATGGTATCCATCAGCGTGCAGAAATCGCCATTGGTCATGCAGGCGTAATGACCCGAATCATGCACGGTATAGAACCGGTTGGTATCGATCAGCACCCAGCTCCCCGCAACAAGTTTTTTCCATTCATAGGAGGTCATATAGGCCCCGCCGTCGAGCACGATGCTGTCGCCGGGACACATGCTGGCATCCGACCCGAGATAGAGGCTGCTGAAGTCGGAAAAGTAACCATACTCCGAGCTGGCACCCAGGTTGTTGAGGATACCCATGTGAAATTTGCCGTTGGTATTGACCAGCAGGTGAGCCGAGGTATCAAGCTGGGCCATCGTGAAACTTTTACGCGCATATACCCGTGTGTTGGATGTTCCGTTCACGACGTTGAAGTCGGCGGCGGTGAGCAGGCTGTTATCCCCGTCGAGGTAAAAACTGTCCTGGTTCCCGTTGCGGGTCAGCACCATCAGGTAAAAGGCGTTGTGGCTGCTCCGGTAGAATCCTACCTGTCGCGAACCGGTGCAGGAGTCCTGCGGAAGGATGGCCCCGCCGAATTCGTTGTTGTTCCCCGAAAGGTGCAGCACATGGACCGGTTTCGTCGCTTCGAGGTAAATGGTGTTGTTGCCTGGCGGGAAGGCATACTTGAAGAGCTCTCCCGGGCCGATGGTGTCGGCAGCGGTGGCGCTGCCGTCGAGGTATAGGAGCGTGGTATCCTGGGTGCCGCACACGTATATGCGCTCATTGTTGTTTGCAAAGCCCCGGATGGCTATGTATTCGAGTCCCAGGATGTTCACCGGGATGATCTGGTCGCAGATGACGTCGTAAGCCCCGCCCTGGTATATCGAGTCGTCCTGCCATGAGATGGCGATGGGTTTCGTGGAGGTCACATACGACCCTGCCAGCGTCCGCGAAAAAGTAGTGTAGACGGCCCTGGCCGTATAGGTTTGTCCTTTTTGCAGGGTCACATTGAAAGCTACACCCGCGGCGTGACTCACGATGGTATCCGACGGGGTGATCGTCACGATGGTATTGTCCTCGGTGGCTACGATATCGAACGACTCCTGGCCGACCTGGTTGCGGTAATCATTCTGCGAAACAATATAAAACTCAGTCCCGAGGGCGTTTTTTCCCTTGAGGCTGAAAATTCCGGGGTTGTTGGGGTGTTTGATCTCGTAATAGCAGGTCACCAGTGCATTCGACGTCATGAACAATCCCCGGTTTAAAACAGTATTGGCGGGCCGGTTCTCCAGGCTGTCGATCCATACCGTGAGGTTGATGGTGAAGGAGGAGTTGGCCGGGATCGTCTGGGTGATGGGGGTGAACCACAATCCTGCCGGCATCCGGAGGGTGATGGTGGCGGGCTCCTCCATGGTGGCTATGCGCCACAGGATGGGCCTGTCGCCATGACCCTGCGCGATCTCCGGAGCCACGAACCAGAACTCCCTGTCGACTTGTGCGGAGAGGTTGCCGGTGGTCAGGATAATCAGGATTATGATGTAATATCTTTTCAGTGTGACAAGGGAATAAAAATATTGCGTAAAATTACAAAAAAAATCATTGACGCCCTAACAGTTAGGGCATAGCCAACATGAGAACAGAAACAGATCTTATCGGATCGTGCGAAATAGCGGATGATGCGCTCTATGGGATCCACGCCCTGCGGGCGGCCGGGAACTTTCCGGGCTCCATCCGGTTCAATATTCACTGGTAC
>CAYWHQ010000319.1:0-4056 GCA_964457665.1 uncultured Prolixibacteraceae bacterium
GCTTTTCTGAAAGGGAGGAAGCGTGTCGCCGGCGGCAAGCCCGATGTCCCCGTCACCATCTGTAAAAGTGATGGCCAGCACCCCATATTTCGCGTAAAATCCGGTATCGTATAAATTAATATAGCCTGCCAGTCCTATTACCGGCTCAGGCGGATACTCCTCTTTTTTCATGCAGGATACAAACGTCAGCAGCAAAAGTGCCTGGATTAAAATCCAGCGGAAAAACAAAAATGATCTGATCGGATCCATGGGAGAAAGATTAATAATGAATGGATGCCTTTGATCCGGTCGTAAAATTACAAAATAAAACGAGATGTTCAGGAAACAGCCGGATACCTTAAATTTGTATAATCAAATTTGTCATCGATGAAAAAGTTACTCCTTTTTCCCGGTCTTCTTCTGATGCCTGTTTTGGCTGTAATTGCACAAAATCCACGCAATGTGCTGATTTATAATATTACAAGTACCGATTGCGGCCCCTGCTCCTGCATGGACTGGGTTACGAAACACCATACATGTTCATTTAATATTCACTCAGCCACCGCTACGCTCAGAGCCCCGAAGTCCCGGTCAGGATCCTTGCAGAGTTCTGGCAGTTATAATGTGGAACTTTACACGGAACGATATAGCCCCGGCAGTGACATCGTTCGCCTCACCACGGAAAAGGGCGGGTTCCGTCAGCGTTTTGTTGTCCTTTGATCCCTTTTAAATGACCCGGAAAGGCAGATGGAAAATGACCGGAGAGATCTTTTCACCGCTTCGTGAAGAGGCTTTTAATGAGGAGGCACTCCGCATTTTTCAGTACCAGTTTGTGCACAACCCTGTTTATGGCGCCTTCTGCAGGGCGCTGTTAAGAACGCCCGCGAATGTCAGGACGGTGACCGGCATTCCTTTCCTGCCGGTGACCTTCTTCAGGGACCAAGATGTGGTGTGTAATTCACTGGTTCCAGAAGCAATTTTCTACAGCAGCGGTACCACCGGCCGGCAGCGAAGCCGTCACGCCGTTGCCGATTTGTCGAGGTACCGGACCTCTCTGAAAGAGGGGTTCCACTTACAATACGGCGATCCCGCCCGATATCATTTTTATGCCCTCACCCCAAATCCTGAGGATGCTCCCCACTCCTCACTGGTATTCATGATCCGCGAACTTATGACTGCTTCACGGCAGGCAACTTTCGACTTTCTGCTGGATGATCCTGGAAAACTGGCAAAAGCACTTTCCGGCTTTTCAGGCCTATACCGGGATTCAGACCCGGGCCATCCGAGGCCATTCGTGATAGGTCTTACCTGGGCCCTGCTCGACTTTGCCGAGCGGTTCCCTGGCGATTACAGCCGGGTGATCTTTCTTGAAACAGGTGGGATGAAAGGCCGGCGGAGAGAGATCACCCGGACGGAACTCCACGGGGAACTCACCACCCGGCTAGGAGTTCCGGTTATTCATTCGGAGTACGGAATGACCGAACTGCTTTCACAGGCATGGTCGAAAGGAAACGGACTTTTTACCCCCCCGCCGTGGATGACGATCATGATCCGTGAAACCGGTGACCCGCTGAGCTATGTCCCGGCCGGGCGCGACGGTGGTATCAACCTTATCGACCTGGCCAATATTAACTCTTGCAGCTTTCTGGCCACTCAGGATCTGGGCCTTCTCCATCACGACGGAAGTTTCGAGGTATTGGGAAGATTTGATGATGCAGAGATCAGGGGGTGTGCCCTGATGATGGGCAGATAATCGGCCGGATAATGATCTGCAACGACATAAACCCGTTCACCTGTTCACTCTTTTCTCAATTGCCAAAGCTCCTTTCCTTCATTCCTGGCAGAGTTGACAAGGTCAGGGATCGGATAGGCCTTCATCCTCTCTTCCGGAAATGGTTGAAGCATCAGGAGTAAATCTCCCTCCGGCAACGGGGCAAGCCACCTCTTTTCATCCTCAGGGGATAGGATCACCGGCATCCTGTCGTGGATCCCCGCAAGGAGGCTGTTGGGAACCGTGGTCAGGATGGTGAAGGTGCGGAGGATATCGCCTTCAGGGGTGACCCACTGATCCCACAGCCCGGCCATGGCAAAGAGGCTCTCGTCCTTCATCAGGATGCGGTAGGGAACCTTTTTTCCATTCTTTTTCCATTCATAAAAGCTGTCGGCCGGTACCAGGCACCTTCGCTTGCGGAAGGCATTGCTGAAGGAAGGTTTCTCCGTAACGGTTTCGCTGCGTGCGTTGATCATCCGGTTGCCAATGGCCGGTTCTTTTGACCAGCAGGGAATCAGCCCCCAGCGGAAAAATTCCAGTTCGCAGGGGTTCTCATTGGAGATCACTGCCAGGTCCTGGGTCGGTGAACAATTATAACGGGCTTTGTAAATCGCAGTTCTGACCCTGACACCGAAGCGTTCTTTGATCATCTCATCCATGGCAGCGAAAGAAAATCTTCCACACATCTGTCGGATAATTTATTTTACTGTAAATATAACAAATGAATCTTTTTCTACATTTACCGACTGAAAATCCGAGATGAAACACTTACGCATCAAGGTGACCGGTAAAGTGACAGGGGTAGGTTTCCGCTTTTACGCGATGCAGGCTGCCTATCGTTATCAGATCAAAGGTACGGTCAGAAACATGCCGGATAAAAGCGTCGTCATCGAGGCGGAGGGCGAGGAGCAAGATCTGGAAGCATTTCTGGTCTGGTGCCGGAGGGGCCCGGTCGGTGCAAGGGTCGATCTGGTCCAGACTTCCGAAGGTACCCCGAAAAGTTACGCTTCGTTCGAAATCGTCCGCGCTTCTGTTTCGGATTTCTGATCCTTCCGGGATCTTCCTTCCACAATGACCACGATTTCCCCCTTTACCTTGCGGTCATTAAAGATGTGTGCCAGTTGCGACACTGTTCCCCTCACGAATTCCTCATGGATCTTGGTCAGCTCCCTGGCAACGCAGCACCGGCGGTCATGCCCGAAAAAGGCTGCCATCTGTTCCAGGCTCCGGGCCAGGCGGTGAGGTGATTCGTAAAACACCATGGTACGCTCCTCCCCGGCGAGGAGGGTAAGCCGTGTCACGCGTCCCTTCTTGTGAGGGAGGAAGCCTTCGAATACAAACCGCTCACATGGCAGACCCGATGCGACCAGTGCCGGGATCAGGGCTGTTGGTCCGGGAAGGCATTCCACCCCGGCCTCATTACCGATACACTCCCTGATCAGCAGAAACCCCGCATCAGAGATCCCGGGTGTACCGGCATCGCTCACCAGGGCAACACGCTCACCCGCCAGAATACGCGCTAACAGCGGTGCTAGGGTACGGTGTTCGTTAAACTGATGATACGGAACCAGTTTACCGCTGATGCCATGGTGCCGGAGCAGATTACCGGTTGTACGGGTATCCTCCGCAAGGATCAGGTCTGCCTCCCGGAGGATCCGCAGGGCGCGTAAAGTGATGTCTTCGAGATTGCCGATGGGGGTAGGTACCAGGTAGAGCATGAGGGAAGGTTATTTTTTTATGACAAGCTTAAAACCCACACCATGCACGTTGATGAGTTCAACATGGGGATCTTGCCGGAGGTATTTGCGCAGCTTAACGATATATACATCCATGCTGCGCGCATTGAAATAACTGTCGTCGTTCCAGATCCTGGTCAGTGCTTGCGAGCGGTCCAGCACTCCGTTGATGTTCCGGCAGAGAAGCCGGAGCAGGGCAGCTTCCTTGGATGTCAGCTTCTGCTCCTTCCCCTTGAAAGATAATACCTGCCGGTTGAAATCGAAAAAATACATCCCGATCCGGAAGGTTGTATCCATCTCATCCTGCCCGACTGCACGCTCTTCGACCCTGCGCAGGATAGCCTGCATCCGCATCAGCAACTCCTCCATGCTGAACGGTTTGGTGATATAATCGTCGGCCCCTGCAGCGAAACCCTTCAACTTATCATCCTGCTGGCTCCGTGCAGTCAGAAAAAGAATCGGGATCCGCGCATTGTGGCTGCGAATCTCGGCCGCCACGGAAAATCCATCCTTTACCGGCATCATAATATCGAGGATGATGAAATCGAAGGAGCTGCTGCGAAAGGCATC
>CAYWHQ010000320.1:0-4052 GCA_964457665.1 uncultured Prolixibacteraceae bacterium
TGTTTTTTGATCCGCCCCGGATCATCTCCGCCGCACTGCCTTCCTTTAAACCCGGGGCCCCGTACGAAGCACAGCTCGTTGCCGCCGGAGGCAGAACCCCCTACCAGTGGTCGCTGGCCATCCTTCCGGGAAAAAGCGCAGAAACGGGAGGATTTTCCATGACGGGCGGACAGAAACTTATGCATCAGGGAGAATTCCGGACCTATACCCAGGTGGCGCTTCCCTTCCCTTTTCCCTTCTGCGGGAAAGTTTACGATACTTTGTATGTCAACAGATACGGATTTATCACCTTTGAACCGCTGGCCCTCCCGGCGCCTTACACCACCGACGAGGAGGGGATGCTGCGCCGTGTGGCTGCCATATGCCCTGCGTTCTCAACCCGGTATGTAAAGGACGGTCCTGCAGGAAACGGGCAATGGTTTTCGGCTACCCCCGACAGTGTGGTCATCCGCTGGAACTGCGACGTGGAGAAGTCCGAAGCTTCGTCCGACAATAATTTCCAGGTTGTGCTCTTCCCCGACGGATCCATCCGTTTTCTCTATGGCGAGATCCGCAACCAGGGGTATCTGCTGCCTGTAGTCACAGGCCTCTCGGCAGGCGATAACCTGAACCATGATCTCGCCGTCATCCCCGATTTCGATGCCGTCAGCGGTACCGGGATGTTTTACCGACCGCAACATCTTCCTCAGGGAATGAGCATATCCGATGACGGGATGCTGACGGTATCAGACGCCGATACGAACAGGATCTCGCTGATCAGCATCCGGGTTACCGATGCCGACGGTCTGAGCCATACCAGATCATTCAGCTTCTCCAGCGGAATCCAGATGACATGGAGGATCGGCCAGGGAGAGGGTCGCTCCCTGGAATATGGAAAACCAACCGGGATGACCCTGGAGGTGATCAATACCAGCTTTCAGACACTCAACAACGTAAGGTTCTCCCTCGTTTCAGGTCAGAAGGGACTGATCATCAGCGATAGCTCCGAGGTGGCAACCTTGATTCCTGCAGGACAAAAGGTGATTCTGGAAGAGGCATTTCAAATGAAACTTATAGAACACCTTACCGACGGACAGCATGTCGATATGTAGATCAGGGTATTGGCAGCGTCGCGTACATGGATCCACGATTTCTTCATTCCGGTGTCGGCCATGAAACTGGATTTTGAGAAACCGGAGGTTGACGATGGCGTGAACGGTATCCTTGAAAGGGGAGAGGTGGCCGACCTGCTTTTCAGGGTTTACAATAGCGGTACGCTCCGCGGGGAGGGGGTGCGGTTTGCACTTTCCACAGAGGATACCCTGGTGTCCATCATCTCTGAACCACATTTCGATGTGGCCCATTTTAATCCCTCCTCCGGAATTGTATTCTCCGTCAGGATTCAGGCAGACCGTCACACACCCTGGGGCCATACGGCCTCATTTCTGCTTACCACCACAACCCTGGGCGATGCGGTTTCGGTCCTGCCATTTGATCTTCAGATTGGCAACAAACCAGTGGCTGTCATCAACCTTACAACCGGATCCCCTTCCCCCGAAGCCATGATGACAGTACTCGACAGCCTGGCCGTACCCTATGACCTGCTCACGGAGATACCTGAAGAACCCGTCTATACAGCCCTTTTTATCATACTTGGAACGGGTAACCAGACAGCGCACCACCTCACCACGGAAGAGGGTGTGCACCTTGCCGCCTTCCTCGAACGGGGCGGAAGGATTTACATGGAGGGTTACTCCACCTGGTATTATCAGGACGATACACCCGTTCATCCGCTCTTCCGTTACACTGCTGAAAAGATACCGGTGTACACCTATCCGTTTGTTTACGGCGTACCGGGTACCTTCACCGATGGAATGCAATTCCTCAATACCGCAACGGTTAACTATGCCATCTTTGCTCTCTATCCCCGCGGGGGATCGACAGTGATCATGACCAACGGCAATGAGGAGACACAGAACATGCAGATCGCCTTCGACGGCGACGGGTATAAAACCATCGCCAGTCTGCCCGAATTCGGATGCCTTGACGACAGCACGGGAATATCCACCCGGCATGCACTCATGTCGGAGTACCTCGGTTTTTTTGATATCAATGTTACGGGTCCGTGGGTCTATTTCCATGCCGACCGCAAAACCATCTGCCAGGGTGCTGCGGTGGAATTCCATGACGACTCCTACGACCAGATCATGACCCGCGAATGGCATTTCCCGGGAGGAACACCTGAATACTCTGCCCTTCCTGGTCCGCAGGTCACCTACGTGGAACCGGGGAACTATGATGTGACCCTGACCGTGCATGACGGCGTTAACACCAGGACCCTCACCAAACATCAGTATATCCTGGCATATAATTGTGTAAACAGTCCTGAAGTTACAAAGGTGCCGGAGTTGAAGGTATACCCTAATCCTGTCACGGGCCGGTGTTTTGTTTCATTTTCCGCAACTCCATCCGGTCAGATGACAATCCGGTTGCTTGACCACATGGGGAGACAATACCTGAATGAAAGAATTGCCGGAGAAATTAATCCCTATACCATCGAAATGGATCTTTTTCCGAGCGGTATCTATTTACTCGTCGTAACCGGAGAAAACTGGAAAAGCACGGTGAAAGTGATAAAGAACTGAACCTTGATCTTTTCATCGGCCTGGATGTTTCCATTCCTTCACCGCATAACTTTTCAGGATATAATCTGAAGGAATATCAGCATCGGTTATCAACAATTTATACTTTTGATGTTTATTTACCATACCATGCATGATCTGAAATCAAATATAGAGAATCTTTCCGGAAAATATTACCAGGATATCATTGCGATCCGCCGGCACATCCACCGGCATCCTGAACTGTCGGGGCAGGAGTATCAGACCATGGAGTACGTTTGTGGTCACCTCGGCAGGCTGAATATCCCTTACCGGAAAGGTATTGCCGGCACGGGTATCATGGCCTGGATCGAAGGCAGGAATCCCTCGAAGCGTTGCATCGGGATTCGTGCCGATATGGATGCGTTGCCGATCCAGGAGCTGAATGAATGCGAATACCGGTCACAGAATCCCGGGGTCATGCATGCCTGCGGGCATGATGTTCACACCGCCTGCCTGCTGGGTGCCGCGAGGATCCTCAACGAGCTGAAAGAACAGTGGGAGGGGACGGTGAAACTATATTTCCAGCCCTCGGAGGAGACCTATCCTGGTGGCGCCATCGGGATGATCAGGGAGGGTATCCTGGAGGATCCGAAACCGGAATATGTCATCGGCCAGCACGTTTTTCCGCTCCTTTCTGCCGGTCAGGTCGGAATCAAACCGGGTCTCTTTATGGCATCCACCGATGAGTTTTTCATCACGGTGCATGGCAGGGGCGGACATGGCGCCATGCCCAATTTCACCATCGACCCAATTCTGATCGCCTCCCATATCGTGGTGGCGTTGCAGCAGATCGCCAGCAGAAACGCCAACCCTATTGTTCCGACCGTCGTGACGGTAGGCAAATTTATCGGCGATGGCCGGACGAATGTGATCCCCGACATGGTTAAACTGGAGGGGACCCTCCGGACATTCGATGAGGAGTGGCGAAACGAGCTGCACGGCAAGATCAGGTCGATTGCCACCGGGCTGGCAACCTCCATGGGGGGCGAGGCGCAGGTGACCATTTCAAGGGGGTATCCCTACGTGAATAACGATGAAACGCTTTCAGAGACCATGATTGATCTGGCACGCGAATATCTTGGGAAAGAGCAGGTGCGGCCGGTACAGCAAAAAATGGGGGCGGAGGATTTCTCCTATTTCGGCAGAGAGGTACCCTCCTGCCTCTTTGTGCTCGGGGTGGCGGAACCATCGGCAGGTTTCGGTCCAAACCTTCATACCGCCCGGTTTGATGTGGACGAACGGGGCATCCTTACCGGAACCGGTATCCTTGCATGGTTTGCCTTAAAACTGATGGGAAACTGACAACCGGGATCGCACAATGAATACTGGACGGCTCATCTTGATGGTTTCATGGTTTATGTTTTTCTTGGTCTCCCTCTGTGCCCAGGACCGGCCGAACCCCGGTGTGAT
>CAYWHQ010000321.1:0-4041 GCA_964457665.1 uncultured Prolixibacteraceae bacterium
GGTTATGCACCGCAGGAGAATATAGGAACAGACGCCCTTCTGCGCGAAGAATACTCAGGCATCAGGCCAGCCCCCGGTTATCCCGCATGCCCCGAACACTCCGAGAAAAGAATCCTTTTTGATCTGCTGGATGCTGAACGGCAATGTGACATCCAGTTGACCGAGAATTATGCCATGTACCCAAACGCCTCCGTTTCAGGATACTATTTTGCGCATCCCGACGCCCGGTATTTTAACCTGGGAAAAATCGGGAAAGATCAGGTGAGCGATTATGCGCGCAGAAAAAGCATAACGGTTGAAAGGTCAGAAAAACTGCTTGCCACTCATCTCAATTATTGATTCATGAGAGTTATCGATCTTATCGAAAAAGCGGATAAAACCCTGTTTTCATTTGAGCTTCTCCCTCCCCTCCGCGGCAACAATATCAACAGCATTTACAGGGTAACCGATCCCCTTATGGAATTTAATCCATCGTTTATAAACGTCACCTACCATCAGGAGGAGGTTGTTTACAGAAAACATACCAGCGGTCTGCTTGAAAAACGAACCATTCGAAAACGACCGGGTACCGTAGCTATCTCAGCAGCCATCAAGTACAAATACCCATCGGTAGAGGTAATTCCACATCTTATCTGCGGCGGCTTCTCAAAAGAAGAGACTGAATATGCCCTGATCGACCTTCATTATCTCGGCATCGACAATATACTTGCCCTCCGGGGCGATGCACCAAAAAACCAGCGGAGCTTCGAGCCTGAACCCGACGGGCATTCCCATGCCAGTGAGCTGGTTGAACAGATCAGTGCAATGAACAATGGGCATTTTCTGGACAGCGAGATGAAAAACACCTTTCGGACTGAATTCTGCATCGGGGTGGCCGGTTACCCTGAAAAGCACATTGAGTCCCCCAATCTTGCCTTTGATCTCAGATTCCTGAAAGCCAAGGTGGATGCAGGCGCTCAGTTCATCATCACCCAAATGTTTTTCGACAATACCAGATATTTTAACTTTGTGGAGGCCTGCAGGAGAGAAGGGATTACGGTTCCGATTATCCCGGGATTGAAACCTATTTCAAACCTGCGGGAACTCAATATGCTGCCACAGGTATTTTTCATCGACATCCCTGAAGAACTCGCAAGGGAGGTACAGAAGTGCAGGTCGAATGAAGAGGTCTTCAATCTGGGAATTGAATGGGGAGTGCAGCAGTCGAAAGAGCTTTTAAAATTTGGTGTTCCCGTGATCCACTATTTTACTGTGGGTATCTCTGAGAATATCAGGCAGATTGCTAAAAATGTATTCTAAATATGTAACATGGATATATATTCCAGAATTCTCAACGATGAGGCACGCGGGAGTAAAAAGCTTGCCATCCTGATCGATCCCGACAAAGTGACTGCCGGAACGCTGCAAAATACTGCGAGGATTGCCAGGGAATCGAAAGCCGGCTACTTCTTTCTTGGAGGAAGTCTGCTTACAAGGAACAACCAGGAAGAATGTATTTCTATTCTGCGTAAAGAGACCTCCATTCCGGTTATTCTCTTCCCCGGCAACACGCTGCAGATAAATCCCGCGGCCAACGCTATCCTGCTGTTATCACTTATTTCAGGAAGAAATCCCGAAATGCTCATCGGGAAGCATGTAGTAGCCGCTCCGTTACTCAAAGCAAGCCGGCTGGAGGTGATCCCCACGGGATATATGCTCATCGAGAATGGCCGAACCACCTCTGTTTCTTATATGAGCAATACCACACCGATCCCATCCGACAAACCTGAAATCGCCGTATGCACAGCTCTTGCAGGAGAGATGCTCGGACTACGGCTGATCTATCTTGATGCGGGCAGCGGAGCGAAAAACCCTGTCCCGGCTGATATGATCACGAAAGTCAAAACCGCTGTTCAGGTACCGCTGATTGTGGGCGGTGGCATCACCGACCGGACCAAGGCCGCCAGAGCACTCAGTGCCGGCGCCGATATAATTGTGGTGGGAAATGCCTTTGAACAAAAACCTGATCTGATCCCGGCAATTGCTGAGGTCGTATCAAAATATACTTAGACCATGAAAAATATTTTTCTGCTGTGCCTTCTCTTTCAGGTGCCCATGCTGTTTGCACAGGACAAAACATTCTCCCTGAATGATGCTACGGGCCTGAATCCGTCACTCTATCCCAAAAACCTGGGTCAGCTTGGGTGGATGGGAGAATCGGAAACCATGGTATGGGTTTCCGACACCTCTCTGGTGAGGATGGATGCGAAAACAATGCAGCCGGATACAATCCGGATCCTTTTCCGGATCAATTCCGCACTCATCGCTTCTGGAGAGGAGCCCCTGAAAAGACTGCCCTCATTCCGGTTTATGACAACCGACGAAATGACATTCACCGTTAACCGAAAGATCGGGGCTTACCATCTTACCACCGGCAATCTTTCTTTTCTGAATCAATATCCTGCAGGCGCTGAAAATATCGACACGGAATACAAAACGTTTAAAACAGCCTATACTTCAGGGAACAGTCTTTATATCGCCTCGGCGGGAACAGAAATTTGTGTAGAAAAATCCGACTCGCCCGGCATTGTGTATGGATCCAACCGTGTGCACCGGAATGAATGGGGAATCGAGAAAGGAACTTTCTGGTCTCCCACCGGCAATTTTCTTGCTTTCTACCGGATGGATGAATCCCCGGTGACCGACTATCCTCTGGTGGATATCAGCGGGCGGATCGCCACGGCTGAGCCGGTTAAGTACCCGATGGCGGGAATGACAAGTCACTCAGTGAAAGTCGGGGTTTTTGATACCCGGAAGCACGCTGTCATTTATCTTGAAACGGGGGCCGGCAATGATCCGGACTCACTTCGCAATACGGAATACCTTACCAACGTCACCTGGAGTCCTGATGAACGACACATATATATTGCCACACTCAACAGGGATCAGAATTTTATGCGTCTGAACAAATACGATGCCTTAACCGGCGCTTTTATCAGTACCCTCTTCACGGAAACAGATTCTGCCTACGTGGAGCCCATGCAAGGGCCGGTATTTATCCACAATGATCCCTCAAGGTTTATCTGGCAATCGCAACGCGACGGATATAATCATTTGTATTTGTATGACAGTGAAGGAAACCTTATCCATCAGCTCACACACGGGAAGTGGGTGGTTACCAGCCTCGTCGGACCAGATGCTACCGGTACCAGGATGTTTTTTAATTGCAATAAAGATAATCCGCTCGACCGCTACCTTTATTACGCCGACCTGAAGAAGCATACCCTGCATCCCTTGATTGTTGTACCCGGAACCCACCAGGTCAAGGCTTCGTTCAGCGGTAGATATTTCATTGATTCATACAGCAGTATTGAAACAGCCAGAGAAATCAGACTGGTGGACGAAAAATCCCGTACCCTGAGGGTTTTACTTGAGAACCAAAATCCCCTGAATGGTTATAAACTCGGGGAAACCTCTGTCTTCACGATTCCGGGGGAGAACCAGGAAGATCTCTATTGCCGGATGATCAAACCGCCTGATTTCGATCCCGGTAAAAAATACCCGGTAATCATTTATGTTTACGGAGGACCTCATTCACAGCTAATCACCAACACCTGGATGGCGGGGGCAGGGTTTTACCTTAATTTTCTGGCCCAGCAGGGATACCTGGTTTTCACCCTCGACAACCGGGGCACTGCCGGAAGAGGGTTAGCATTTGAACAGGCCATTTTCCGGAACCTTGGCAAAGCTGAGACTGCCGACCAGATGCGTGGAGTCGCGTACCTCAGATCGTTGCCTTATGTGGATTCCACGAGAATAGGGATCAATGGCTGGTCATACGGCGGTTTCATGACGATTTCACTGTTGGTGGATCACCCCGGGATATTCAAGGCTGCGGTTGCAGGGGGACCGGTGATCGACTGGCAATACTACGAAGTGATGTATGGCGAGCGATACATGGACACACCCGGGTCGAATCCGGTCGGATACAGAGAGTCTTCCCTGCTGCACAAGGCAGGCAGGATAAATGGGCGGTTGCTCATTATCCACGGATATCAGGAT
>CAYWHQ010000322.1:0-4025 GCA_964457665.1 uncultured Prolixibacteraceae bacterium
TGACTGAACTGGTCGTTTTTTTAAGGCTTTAAAAATACATTTCCGTTGTCGGACAACCTGATCAGGCAATGGTTGCCCGTGACATTTACCCGGAAATGCACTTCCGTGGCCTGCGCATGTTTTAAAATATTATGTGTTCCCTCTTTCAGGATCAGGAAGAGGTTCTGACGGATATTTTCAGGCAGCGGAACCGGCTTTTCGGGAGTAGTTACTTCAATCACCGGACGGATTCCTGCCTCCCCGAGCATATCGCTGATCAGCGCGGTGACTCTGGAGATGAGGCTTTGAAGGGTGTCGTTGCGGGGAGAAGTCATCCAAATGATCTCGGTGATGGATTGTTTGGCTGAATGCGTCAGTTCAGAGATCTTTCGGGTCAGTTTCTGAGATCCGTCATGCGTGGAATCCGGCAATCCGCTCAGGGTGTCGGTGTAGATGGAGATCGTGCTGAGGGTGGAGGCAAGATCATCGTGGAGGTCACGGGCAATTTTCTCCCGGAGAAGGATCTTTTCGTTTTCCGTTATCCTTTTCAGGATAATCCTTCCCGTAACAAGATGTAAAATAAGCAATCCTACGACCACTACAGCAGGAGGAATGTAAAACAACCATGGATTCGGGTGAAACAACAGAAGTTCGTTCAACCCGGCGAAAATCACAAAGAGTATTGAGCAGGAGATGATCCGGATCAGTCTGATTCTTTTTCGGGCATGGAATGTTATAGCAAGATAGGCGCCAAGCAGCAGGACGACGAGCACCAATTTAACTATCTCACGGCGTATCTCAGGGTTCGTAAAGAAATTCCTTAGAGTCCGGGAGACCTGGGTAAAAATGGACTTCAGGCCATCCCCTTCCTTAATGTAAAACCTGCTTCCTGCAACAATTCCTTCGGTCAGCATGGTATCAGCTGAAACCGGGAATTTTATGCGTGCAAAGTATATGTATCCGCTATCGGCGCTGAAAAGAACACTTTTACTGTTTACCGACCCATACCCTCCTCCGCTCATAACCTCCTGGTACCCGGTAAGTGAGTCCCGGCCTGTGATTTTGCTCCTGGTATAAATCCAGATCTTTGTTCCGGTTCCGTCACGCGGGGAGCGGGTACCCCGAAAGCTGAATGTAACGGCATCTCTTTCTTCGATACGGTTCATGTACAGGGTGCTGTTATCCTGTATATAATTCCCGACGTAGAGATCCGGATCGCCGTCGTTGTCAATATCCGAAACGGCACAGCCAGTACTATAGCCTGCCGCGTGGAGTCCATAACGGAGTGTTGCGTCCTGAAAGCCTTTTCCGGATTGGTTTTCGTACAATATATTTGTCCCGACGTTTGTGAGGAAAAGATCCTGATATCCGTCGAGGTTGAAATCGGCAAATACCGAACCATTTGTTAACAGGAGGGTATCAGGGAAAAAACCGTCCGGAGGGTGATTGAATGAACCCTGCTGGTCGTTCAGGAGCAGGATTGATGGGGTCTTCCGTCCGGCAATGAAAAGGTCGGGCCATCCATCATTGTTCACATCGGCAAATGACACTGCGTTGCGCTTTGCAGGAACCTGATCCTTCAATGGGGTGTTATGGGTGAAGTCGGTAAAGCGAATGCGCTTTCCGCTGGTGGAATTCCTGTATAGCTTCACCGGTTCGTTCCAGAATGATACACAGAGGTCGGGAAGGCCGTCATGATCGAAATCAGAGAAGGCACAACACATTCCGCCTCCGGAGGTTTCCAATCCTGAATCTCCGGTGACATCGTTGAAATGTCCTGTTCCGTCGTTCAGGAACAGTCGGTTGGAAGCTTCCTCGCTGGTGACGAAAAGATCCAGATCACCGTCGAGGTCCACATCTGCGCATGCGGCGGAGTTGGAACGAATTAAGTCGTCGCATGCCCGGTGACTCTGATACGAAACATCACGAAAAAAGCCATTCCCGTTGTTCAGCAACAGTTTGTTCCTTGCATTCAGCGAACAGAGATAGATATCCTGGTCGCCATCGTTATCGACGTCTGCGATCACGACGCCCAGAAATAGCTCAGTGGGAAGGGAGTAGGAGGGAGGATTGGTGATCCCGGACGCATGGCGGGTCATGGCCTCTTCGTGGAATCCGGCTTCGGGATAGATCCCATTCGCTTCATCGAGAGCATTGACGAACAGGCGGTTTGGATAGTAAATGCACACGGAATAGATGTCGTCTTTTCCATCGCCGGTCAGATCGGCCAGTGCAATACCATATTCATTGTCGAGATTTATTCCCAGATGGAAAACCTTATGAGCGGTAAAACCAGGGGAACCTGTTTTAAAAACGGGAA
Organism: uncultured Prolixibacteraceae bacterium; assembly: GCA_964457665.1. Lineage (GTDB taxonomy): Bacteria > Bacteroidota > Bacteroidia > Bacteroidales > FEN-979 > CAYWHQ01. The sequence goes on from CAYWHQ010000322.1 coordinate 2,300, forward strand.
TATCTGCTGGGCCGTGGTAGAAAAGCGCCCCCCGGTCGCCGGCGATCCAGACACCGTTCCCGGGGGTTACGTCAAGTCTCCTGAAAGTCAGTTTTTTATCAAAAGATATGGGGATAACCTTCTTCCCCGAGAAAGCGTAGACCTGACCTCCGGTCCCTGCCAGCCAGCCATTGACCGAATCGGTGGTTCCGATTGCCAATAGGGCACGGGGCGCCGGATTCGGAAGTACAGGCTGGATGGTTCCATTTAATAGCCGGTAGATCAGGCTGTCGCCCAGGAAAAATCCCATTCCCTCTTTTTTAAGATCGAAATCCCGGATCCTCTCATGGGGAAGGAGTTCGTTGTAGTTGCCGTTGTGGTATTCGAGGAGCAGCCCCGATTTGGTCAAAGCCAAGAAATGATCCTTGCTGGCTGCAAACAGGCGGATAATATGGTTTTTCCTTCCTGCGTGCTTCAGGGTCTCGAATCCATCAGGGGTATAGCGCATCACGTCAGCAAAACTGACAAAGAAACCTGTGTCCGGATGAAGAAAGCCAATGGCTGTCAATTCGTTGGCGAAAGGGGAAGCGATCTGAAGGGTTGAACCTTCGGTCCGATGGTAGATTGAAGAGGTACTGGTTTCATGGTCGACGGTGTACCAGATATCATCGGGAGCCAGCGGAAAAACCAGGGAGGGCCTTTTACCCCTGAATTCCGGATCGATCTGCCAGACTCCGTTATTCAGGGTAAGAAGGTTGTCGGAGAGCATCACGCCACCGCCAGAGAACATGGTTAACGACCTGATCTCAGACGTAGTTCCGGATGAGACCTGTTTAAATGTTTGTGCTATACCAGTTTCGTAAGGAAAAATCACCGACTGCCAGATGAGGAGCGTCCGGAGGAGCCTATGGCAATGCTCCATTCTTTTCATGAATCCTTTGCTTGTAACACGGGTGTGGTCAGGGAACACTTCAGGTTCATGACCAGCTAAGATTGCCATTTCTTTTTTGGGGGTTCTTCTGAAACAGAAGTGTTTTTCCATGGATGAAACTCCGGTTTCGGCTACTATCCAAAATGCTTTTGAATCATTGCCAGGAGACTGGCAAGGCTGATGGGTTTCGCAATATAGTCGTTGCATCCCGCTTCCAATGCCTTTTGGTAGTCGCCGCTCAACCCGTAAGCTGTTTGCGCAATTATTATAACCTGCTGATTGAACGCTCTGATTTGCCGCGTGGCTTCATACCCGTTCATCCCGGGAAGCCGGATATCCATCAGGACCAGATCAATACCTGGATGCTGGCGGCAAATCTCCACGGCATCGGTACCTGATGTGGCTTTGAATACCTTCTTTCCAAACTTCTCCACCCCTTTTTCCAGCAAAAACTCAGAAGCGTCGTCATCTTCAACAATAAGAATATTTATTTGACGGAGGTTACCCGGTTCTTCCGGGACAGCGGGCTTCTCAGGAGCCTGAGGTTCTGCTCCCTGTTTTGAGGTAAACGGAAGAGTGAAATAAAAAGTGGCACCCTGACCTTCCTTGCTTTCCACCCAAATGGTACCACCCATCATTTCCACATATGCTTTCGTGATCGATAATCCCAACCCGGCTCCCTGCCTTGCCATTGTATCCATGATATCTCCCTGCACAAACCGATCAAAAATTGCACTTTTTCGGTTGTCAGGGATCCCGATACCACTGTCCTTCACATAAAACTGCAGCAATGCACCGTTTTTTAGGCAACCGAAA
>CAYWHQ010000323.1:0-1306 GCA_964457665.1 uncultured Prolixibacteraceae bacterium
CCTGATCCGGGAAAAACTTCCTGAAGCAGCAATCCGTACTACCTTTATCACCGGATACCCCAGCGAAACACAACGGGAATTCATGGAACTTGTTCAGTTTATCAACGATTTCCGGTTCGACAGGGTAGGAGTGTTCCCCTACAGCGAAGAGGAACATACCCCAGCGGCATCGCTACTTGACAACATCCCTTTTCCGCTGAAAAAGAGACGGATGGAACAGATCATGGAGGTGCAGCGAAACATCGCGGAGAGACATAATAGTACACTTGTAGGAAAGAAAATCAAGGTTGTGATCGACCGCAGGGAGGGCAAATACCTGGTGGGAAGATCAGAATATGACTCCCCTGAAGTGGATAATGAAGTACTGGTAAGCGCCCCCGCCATTGAGATACCGGCCGGTTCCTTCCGCAACATCCGAATTACTGCCGCCGAAGCATACGATTTGTATGGAGTCTTTGATTAACTTTGCATTTTAAATCCTTGGACATGAAACGGTATTTCTTAACGATCTCTTGCATTGTCATTTGCATGTCATTAGCCCAAACCGCTGCGGGCATTGCACCACCCGATTCCATCAATCAGACTGACGCCAACGGCAAAAAAACAGGGTACTGGGAAGAAAAATATGGGGATGTCACCCATAAAGGGTATTACGTGGCCGACAAGAGAATCGGTAACTGGGTCGGATATCTGCCAAACCAGTTTATCTATAAGCTTGAGTACTACAATAATGGCATCCGTGACGGACTGGTTCTTCATTTCGACCGGAAAGGGAAAGTAACACTGCTGGAGAACTATAAAAACGGATTGCCGAATGGACCTACATTCTATTACAGTCAGAATACTCAGAATCCCCAAACTGAAACCTGGTACGTTGATGGAAAGAAATCCGGACTTTTCCGTCAGTACTATGACAACGGCAAAATTCAGGAAGAGACCTGGTATCTGAATGACCTGAAAAACGGAAAATCACGCTGGTATAACAAACTGGGCAGGAATATTGCCGAGTATAATTATGTGAACGGTGATTTCGATGGCCAGCAGAAAACATGGTACGATAACGATACATTGATGACGGTATCCCATTATGCCGGCAACCTGCAGACCGGCGAATATCTGGAGTATTACCGGAACGGAAAGATAAAGATGTCGGGAAAATATCTAAACGGACAGAAAGAGGGCGCCTGGACCGACTATGATGAACTCGGTAAAGCCGTCAGAGTTACGCGTTTCAAGAATGGTGTGGAAACAGGAAAATAGCACATCTTAGGAATGACTGCAATACAGAATCCGTTCACCAATCTTC
>CAYWHQ010000323.1:1316-4023 GCA_964457665.1 uncultured Prolixibacteraceae bacterium
CTTCCAGGCTATAAATGCTTCGGATGTTCTCCCGATAATGGATTTGGATTAAGGATGACCTTCTGTGAAGAGGGGGATGAGATCGTCTCGGCGTGGGATCCAAAAGATCACTTTCAGGGTTATTTTCAGATGCTTCACGGTGGTATTCAGGCCACCCTGATGGATGAAATCGCCAGTTGGGTTGTTTATGTTAAACTCAAAACCGCAGGCTATACCTCCCGAGCCGACATCCGCTACCGTAAAGCCGTCTACCTGCAGGATGGCCCCCTTATGATCAGGGCAAAAGCCAGCGGTATGCGCAGAAACCTGGCCGATATCTTCGTCACGCTATACAACTGCAGGGGAGAGCTCTGTTCAGAAGGAACATTTGTCTATTTTACTTTCAGCGAAGAGGTCGCAAAAAACCAGATGTATTATCCCGATCATTCGGGTTTTTACGAAAATAATTCAAAGTAGCCACCTCAGGAACTTATTCCCTGAAACAGGCGGATCCATTCCGTCCTTCCTGCCTGCTTTCCGAATCTGACTATGACTGTGGAAGAGGCAGGATTCACATAGATGTATTGGCCGTGCACTCCTTTCATGAAATAATCCCCGTTCGGTAAAATCCTGAAATTATAGCCATGGTAGAATTCTCTGGTTTGACCGGCAGAATCTTTTACCTCCAAAGCCTCCTCAATCCATCGGGGTGAAATGATGGTATCTCCCTGCCACACTCCCTTATTTAACATGAGCACCCCGAATCTGAGAAAATCCACAGCCCGCGCATTCAGGCAACAGAAAGCCTTTGTGACCAAATGCTTTTCACTGTCAATACTCCAGGTGGCGTCATACTCCATTCCCACCGGTTTCCATATCGTCTCCTGCAGATAAATGGGTAATAGCTTTCCCGTGGCACGTTCCACGATCATCCCCAGCAACTGTGTTGCACCGCTCTGGTATGCAAACCGTTGTCCGGGCTTTTCTATTACTTTCAGCCTATATGCCGCCTGCGTCAGGTCATTCCCGTAATAAAACACGGCGACCTTTCCAAACGGGCCAATGCCCCTCTCGTTATAATTTAGTCCTGCCCTCATCTCCAGAAGATCCCGGATCGTGACGCTCCGGAAAAGCGAATCCTTCATCTCAGGTATATAATCCGTTACCGGCTGGTCGACCGACCTGATCCAACCCTCATGCAGGGCAATCCCTGTAAGCGCCGTCACAAACGACTTGGTCACCGAAAAGGAGGGTAGCACCGATGCGCGCGAATAGCCGTTGAAATACCTTTCATACCTCAGGGTATCATCGCGGTATATAAGAAACGCCACAGTATGGTTCTTCTCAAGATTCCCGGAAAGGGTATCATAACACCGGTCGGTCTTCAAGGGCAGCATGGATGCATGTGCCGTTTTTTCAACCGTAACCGAGGGAAAGATCCGGTGATCATTGATATCAGCCAGATTATAATAAAGGTAATTCTCAACCTGACAGGAATGAAGTAAAATAAAGAGGAAGATGATGAGAAATCTACCTGCCATTCCTGAGGACATAGTCTTTCCTGACCGGCTTACCCTTGTAATTATATTTCGAACCGTAGTTACTCTTGTTCTTCTTCAGTTTTTTAGGCTGATAGACCCTGTTTGCATCACAGATCGATTTCCTGGACTTGCAGGAAGACAAAAACGGGGTAATGGTAAAAAAAACGATAGGCAAAAGATAGAAAATCAGACGCTTAATCTTCATTTCGCATGTTTTGAGTCCGGCAGACCCTGCAAAAGTACAAAAATGCAGACCCGGTTCGCTCATTTTTTATATTTTTGTATCTGCTACTTTCAGACAACCGGCCAGGTCAAGATGTGTCATATAAAAACAAATACCACAATAATGAAAAAGATATTTACTTCGTTCACATACCTGTCTATAGCAGGTTTGATGCTTTTGAATATTGGTTTTGCCCAGCGCAGTGAATGGGTCAACCAGGTAATCATTGTCAACAGCGGCAAATTCGAGTCGGTCCCGCCTTTTACCGATTATGTCACGGTACAGACATATGACCCGGTCAGTCAGGCCGTCAATGTTTTTGGTACCATTTACACCCAATCGGCACAAGATATTGTCATCCTTGGCAACAAAGCCTGGGTAGCCGCTCAGGACTCCATCATCCTTTACAATATTGACACCTACCAGCGTATTGCTGCTATTGCGGACAGCGGGATCAGCCGGATTTATCCCTTCGACGGCAAACTGGCGGTTACCAAGAAGTTTCCCATAAAAAGGTTTTTCGTTGAGATTCTTGATGCACAAAGTCTGGCTTTGCTTGGACTGGTTCAGAACATTTCAGGCGACTGCGGAGAGGCTGTCTTTACCAGAGATTCCCTGTACGTGGCCGTGAATCAAGGCACACTGGGTACGGAAGGAAAGATTGCCGTCATCAGCAAAAATGACTGGATCCTCAGAAGAGAGATCAATCTCGGACCAAATGCCAAAGGGATCACGAACCTTTTCGAATACGGAGGAAGTATTTTTTCTGTCAATCAGACGCCTGTCGGTTCCCCTGGCCCGGGCAGCATTACCGTATACAATCCCAACACCGGCGCTTTCTCGAATAAAGTGTACAACCTGATGTTTGGGGAAGGATACGGATTGAAGAACAACCTGCTTTATATGAATATCAATTTCGGCATTGGCGCTTTCAACTTAGACAGCCAGACGATACAGGATACTG
>CAYWHQ010000324.1:0-4020 GCA_964457665.1 uncultured Prolixibacteraceae bacterium
CGCCCAGTTCAGCTTTTTCCATAAGGTGGCTGAGGCCGAAAGCTCAATTCCGGCCCGGTAGCTTTTGGGTACATTCACCATGATGGCCTCACCCACATTGTTGATCTCGCCGGTGAGGGCTAGCTGGTTCCTGTATTGCATGTAATAGAGGTTCACACCGGCATGAATCCAGGAGAGGGTCAGTTTGTACCCCGCTTCATAGTCGTAAAGCCTTTCGGATTGAGGCATGTGAAGCGAATCTGCATCCTTGTAATTGTTGCGGCTGGGTTCCCGGTTGGCAATCCCGAAGGAGAACCAGGCGGCATGCTTTTCACTGAAGGTATAATAAATCCCTGCTTTCGGATTGAAAAAGTTGAATCGATGCTGCTGGTCGAGGCGCCTTCCGTAGGGTTTGTCGGTGGTTCCCTCCATGGTATAATCCACAAACCGGTACTGCAGGTCTCCGTATAGATTCAGATGGCCGGTGACGGCGAAATTCCCCTTCAGATAGACGTTGAAATCCTTTTTCAGCCCGGTGTTGTAATACCAGTTGCGGTCGTTGTCACCGTCGGAAGCGTACTGCGCCCAGACGATCTTCCCGAAATGCTCCCCGTAGTAGCGGTTCCAGGCACCTCCCAGGATCAGCCGGTGTTTTTTATGCAGGTTGTACTGACTCGAAAAGGTGAATCCATAGAAGTTGTTGTCCAGCATTTTACGGTTCACAAGATCCGTTACGGAAATCACACTGTCGCCAATGACCACATTATTCAGCCCATAATCCGCCAGTTCTGCATCCTCCTTGTAGCTTTCGTAATATCCCCTGCCCCTGGTAAGGTGAAGGGCAATGTTCAGATTCCAGTCCGGCAAAAGCGACTGTGAGAAGATGGCCTGGTAGTTGTCCTGCTGGTAGTTGTCGGTCTGGTTGTTATAGTAATGTACCTGTCCCAGCGAATCCCAATAGATTCCGGCCGGGTTGAAGGTCCGGTTAGTGGCAAGCGAATCTTTCGGGACTCCCTCCCATGCCTGGCAGGTCTTCTCCAGCCCGCTGTAAGTGATCAGTTTGAGGGTGGTGGATTTACCGAACCAGCCGGCCGAGAGGTAGTACGACTTCAGGTTCGAGGAGGCGCGGTCGATGTAGCCGTCGCTCCGGATGAAGGATAACCGGCCGTCGACGGCGATCTTTCCGGCGATCAGTCCGGTGCCGAAGCGCAGAGTCGACCGGAAGGTGTTGAAGGAGCCGCCCGACAGATCGAGTTCGCCATAGGGCTCGTCGCGCAGCAGCGTGGTCTGCAGGTTTACGGTGGCCCCGAAGGCCCCTGCCCCGTTGGTGGAGGTCCCCACGCCCCGCTGCACCTGGATGTTCTCGGTGGAGGATGCTAAATCGGGCAGGTCGACAAACCAGACCCCCTGCGACTCGGCGTCGTTTACGGGGATGCCGTTCACCGTCACGTTGATCCGGGTCAGGTCGGTGCCGCGGATGTTCATCCCGGTGTAACCGATCCCGTTGCCGGCGTCGGAAGTGACCACCACCGAAGGGGTCACCTGAAGGATAAAGGGCATGTCGCGCCCCAGGTTCAGCTGATCGATCTCTTTCCGGGTGAGGTTGGCAACGGTAGCGGGAGTATTCTTTTGTGCCCGCGTGGCGATGATGTTCACCTCGTCGCCCAGGATAGGCGCCGGGAGCAGCGATATCTTCACCACGGTATCGCCCGCCAGTGTCAGCGCGATCTTCTCGGTGCGGTACCCTATAAAGGAGACCCTCAGGATCCCGCTTTCGCGCTTCAGCTTCCGGAAGATAAAATGCCCGGTTGCATCAGAAACAGCCTTTTCGTTGCTCTTTTCCCACACCAGGTGAGCGCCGCTGAGGGCCGCCCCGGTGGACTGACTGGTCACTGTTCCTTTGACAGTGACCTGCGCCTGTGTCATAAGCCCGGCAAAAAGTAAGGTTACGATCAGCGCCATTTTTTTCATCGTATTCATAAGTCAGACGTTTAAGATTACACATGAACGCAGACTTATCAACAGGAGGAAATATGGAGAAGGATACTCTTGCTCCCTACGCCGGCATTACCCGGATCAGGTTCAGAGGGTATGATCTCAGCCCTTTTTCGGGCACCCCTGGATAAAGTCGGGACAAAGATAGGAAATTTTAGCCAATAGGCAATAGGCAATAGGCAATAGCCAATAGGCAATAGCCAATAGGTATTAGTCATCAGGTAGAGGGCTTTAGGGATTTCTTTTAATTTTGTCTGTGGTGATGCGACCTATTGTTTTTACCACAGTCACTTTTTATCTTTGTCACATCAAACTTCCTGAATTATGAAACCTTTTTATTTGGCTTTTCTCCTTTTCTTTCCTTTTCCATTCTCCATTTTCCATTCTCCATTCCTTTCCGCCCAGAAAGTTGTTGAGGGAATCAGCAGTTTTTCCAGTTACAGCATTACAAAGGAGATCAAACCACCGATTCTCAGTATTGTCGAGGGTTCTGTGCGGTTTATCGATCCGGGCGGTAACAGCATCATTGATGCCGGAGAAGCCTGCAAACTGGTCTTTTCCGTCGAAAATTCGGGCCTGGGTGACGGCGCCGGGCTGACATTGAAAGTCACCGCTTCCGGTTCAACCCAGGGGATAACATTTTCCCCGTCGCGGAGTCTTGATGTATTGAAGGTCGGAAAGAAGACCGACATCGAGATACCGGTGACGGCCAATCTCAACACGGTGGATGGTTCGGTGACATTTACCCTGAAGGTGGATGAACCCAATGGCTTCGGAACCGATGAAAAGGCCATCGAGGTGAGAACCCTGAAGTTCGTTTCACCGCTGGTGGAGGTGGTCGATTACACCGTCACCGGGGGCAGGGGAGGCAATCTTGTGAAGAAAGTTCCGTTCGACCTGCAGATCCTTGTTCAAAACACGCAATATGGAAAGGCAGAGGAGGTCTCCGTGGGAATTACGGTGCCGCAGAATGTACTGCTCCTGAGTGGCAACGACAGGGTTTCCTTTGCCGTTATGACCCCCGGCGAAAAGCAGAGTATCGTCTACAGTATGATCGTCAATGATCTTTTTTCTGGCACCAGTATCCCGGTAACGGTAAAAATATCGGAGAAGCATGGTAAATATGGAAAGGGCCGAACCCTTTCGCTGAGCCTCAATCAGGCGGTCGCTTCCAATAAGATCGTGGTGGAAGGAAACCAGCCGCAGGTGGAGGTGCCGAAAATTGAGATCGCGTCGCTGGTCGTGCCGGTAGATAAGAATATACCGGAAACAGGGCGCACGCATCCCGGGCGTTTTGCGCTGATCATCGGCAACGAGGATTACAGCTCCCGCCAGCCCGGACTTTCGAAGGAGGTCAATGTCGACTTTGCCGAAAACGATGCCCGGATTTTCCGGGAATACGCCGTGAAAACCCTCGGGGTGCCGGCCGACCAGGTTAAGCTGCTCATCAATGCCACCACCTCCGAGATCCGGCGCGAACTGGCCTGGATATCCAATCTTTCACGACTAAAGGGGGGCAGCGCCGAGCTGATCTTCTATTACTCGGGCCACGGCCTTCCCGACGAAGCCACCCGCGAACCCTATCTAATTCCGGTCGACGTTTCAGGAGCAACGCTTCACGACGGAATCAAGGTTGGGGATGTATACCGGAAACTGACCGAATACCCCTGCAGCCGGGTGACGGTTTTCCTCGACGCCTGCTTCAGTGGCGGGGCGCGCAACCAGGGGCTGCTGGCCATGAAGGCAGCCAAGATCAAGCCCAATGAGGAGATGCTGTTGGGCAATATGGTCGTGTTCAGCTCCAGCTCCGGCGACGAATCCTCCGGTGTTGACCGGGAGAAGCAACACGGCTTTTTCACCTGGTTCCTGCTGCAGAAGCTTCAGCAGACGAAAGGGGAGATAACCTACAAGGAGCTCGGGGATTACCTGGTGAACAGCGTATCCTTCGAAACGGCTAAGAGAAGCAAACCCCAGACCCCGCAGGTCCTTGTCAGCCCGGAAGCGGAAAATGTTTGGAGGGAATGGAGAATCAATTAAAAATTAAAA
>CAYWHQ010000325.1:0-4010 GCA_964457665.1 uncultured Prolixibacteraceae bacterium
AACGGTTTATGGAGGAACTGGGGAAATGAGTATAATGCCTGACAGGTGGGGAGCCAGGGATAAAGCCAGAAGACTGGTGTTCTGGATTACAGCCGGATTTTTATGGCTGAACGGCTTATCCGCTGCTACTGGCCAGCATGGCAGCAAAAATCTATCAGGGGAACTCATCATCTTCCATGCAGGTAGTCTTTCGGTTCCGATGAAGGAGATGGCCGAGGCATTCCGCAAGCAATATCCCGGTGTCAGGGTGCTCAGGGAAGCGGCAGGAAGTGTGGAGTGTGCCCGCAAGATTACCGATCTTCATAAACCCTGCGACATCATGGCTTCTGCCGACTACAAGGTGATCGACAACATGCTGATCCCGGATTATGCCGACTGGAACATACGCTTCGCCGGGAACGAAATGTGCATCGTTTATACCCCCAAATCCAGATATGCAGGGATAATCAACGAAAAAAACTGGTATGACATCCTGCAACGCCCTGGTGTGATTTACGGACGGTCGGACCCCGATTCCGATCCCTGCGGGTACCGTGCGGTTATGACTTTACAGCTTGCTGAAAAACATTACGGAATCAACGGTCTGGCTCAACGGCTGCTTGCCTTGCATCGGCAATACATCCGGCCCAAAGAGGTGGATCTCATCGCTCTCCTCGAAACCCATTCGGTGGATTATATTTTTCTGTACCGGTCCGTAGCGGTGCAGCACAATCTTAAGTATCTGGTCCTGCCCGATGAGATCAACCTCAAAAAGGATGAATTCGCCGATCTTTACCATACGGCCGCCGTTGACATCCGGGGCAGCAAGCCGGGAACCACGGTCACCATGCGCGGAGAACCGATGGTCTACGGGGTAACGATTCTGCGGAATGCTCCGAACAAAGAGATCGCTCTGGCTTTCCTCCAATTCATGCTTTCTCCTGATAAGGGAGTGAAAATCCTGGAAAAAAACGGACAACCAACAATAATCACTCCATAACATGACACCACCGAAAGACATGTTCCAAAAGTTTATCCTCCCGCTGCTGCTTCTGGTCGTCCTGACGACCGGCAGTTGCAAAAAATCTGAAGATCCTTCCGCTCCCGTCATCTCTCTGCAGTCGGGACCCGAATTCACCCCCGACGGTGCCGTAGTCAGGACAGGAGGCGCCCTCAGTTTCGGTATTTCCGCGCGGCCGGGCAACGTGAACCTGACCAACCTGGTCATTAAGAAACAGATGCCCGACGGATCCGTCAAGGTGGTTCTCGATTCGGGGATGAACTCTGCAGGATTCCAGCTGCGTAAAATCTTCTACCAGAATGTTGAGGATACCGCGAAATGGATATTCCAGGTGATGGACCGTAACCGGATGCTTGCTTCCACCTGGGTCACAATCTTCAAAGACCCGCTCTCCCAGTGGGGCGGGATTCTCGAATACCCTTATATCATCATGGGTTACCAGGGAAATTTGGTTACTGGACAGTTCCTGTGTTGCGCCACCGGTAAAACATACCTGGCCGACTCGGCAGGCATGGCGCAGGATTCGATCGATATCGCGACGGTGTTCTTCATGGATGATAATGAACCTTCTCCTACCTTTACCTCCCCGGGAGAATCAGGCGGCGGGATTCTGGAGTATTACCCCTTTATCAGCGGGTGGACAACCAAACTATACACGAAATGGGATATCAGCGTGGATGATGATCCAATCTCGCCCGCCATATACGAAGCATGCCACAACGACAGCCTGCTGATCGTGTCGTATGATAATGTCTGGGGGAAAAAGAAGTTCAAGTGGGCCAACCCGGGCGATATAATTCCATTCCTGACCGCACGGGGAAAACTGGGACTTATCAGGGTCCTGTCATGTGACCATGACGCTACGGGAACCATCAGCTTTTCCATGAAAGTACAACCTTAAACCCTATTGTTAAACCCAAAACCAAACACATGAAAAAAATTCTACCTCTTTTGTTCCTGCTTATATCAGGACTGGCGATCAACGCACAGATTGTTATCACCGGATGGACCTTCCCGGTGGATCATGGACCCGATAGTCTTAACGCCAACCTCGGGCTCCCCGGAAACCTGGGATATGACATCCGTTTCGAGGGGAATGACACTACCTACGACGTGATCTATTTCGATGCCGGACCAACCAGCTATGCCGCAGCTGCCAAGGGCTGGGATAACGGTGCCGACGAAAAGTTCTGGTCGATCAAGTTCAAGGCCGCCGATTATAAGAACTTCAGGGTATCCTCACGGCAGTACAGCTCGCTGGTCAACGCAGGGCCCCGCGACTTCAAGCTCCAGTGGAAACTGAGCGGAGGTGAATACACCGATGTACCGAACGGCACCGTGATCGTTGCCAACGACTGGACTTCCGGTGTGGTTGATGCGTTGCCGGTTCCCATCACAGACCAGGGATCCTCCTCGATTTACATCCGTTGGATCATGACCTCCAATACGAATATCAGCGGGGGTATCCTGGGTCCTGACGGAGAGAACAGGATCGACGACATCCTTGTGACCGGCGAAAGTGCACTGGGAGCGCAGGATATCCTCTTTTCCAACAGGATTGTGATCAGTCCCAATCCTAACCAGGGCCGTTTTACCGTTACCTCAACGGTGGATATGAAAACGATCAGGCTGACCGACATGCACGGCCGCAGAATCCTCGTCGCCGGAAATCCGGGAAAAATATGGCAGGGGGACGAAAAAAACCTTTCACCCGGCACCTACTTTATAAGCGTTCTCTTCACCGACAATGATTCCTGGTATACGCAGAAAGTTGTTGTGGAATAGATACTGCTGTATCAGCTTTTTTCTCGTCGCGGTTTTTTTCCCGTTTCAGAAAAGCAGCGGCCAGGTAACCATTACCGGCACCGTTACGCTCCGTGAAACGGGAAAACCGCTGAAGGGTGCCCATATTACCATTCCCGGCACCAAAACAGGATGTTTTACCGGAGACTCGGGCGAATATGTCCTGACTGTTTCAGGCAAATCACGTCTCATCGTAAAGGCAACTTATGTAGGCTGTATGTCGGCCGAACATAAGATCGATCCGGCAAATCCGTCAGAAAGGGTCGTTCATTTCAGCCTTGCAATGATCCCGACCCTTATCGGTGAAGTGGAGGTGGTCGATCAGCGGGGCAGTCGAAAAGAGCTTGATGTGCCGCAGAGAATGGAGGTGATCACTCCGGATATCATCCGGGATAATCCGGGTCAACAGGTCACCGATGTACTTGATTACGTTTCGGGTATCAACCTGAACGGTACCATGGGAATTTGGGGTAGCAGCCAGGTGATAAGCATGCGCGGACTGAGCGGAAACGACCAGGGGCGTACCCTGATCCTGCTGGATGGTGTTCCGCTTAACAAATCCGATGGAGGATCAGTGAACTGGAACCGTATTAACCGTGATAATATCGGGGAGATCAGCGTGATCAAAGGACCCGGCCCGGCAAAGTACGGCAGCAATGCCATGGGTGGTGTAATCGAGATGAATTCTGGTATCCCGCAAAAGCAGATTTCGGGAGTTGCCAACCTCTCCTTCGGAACCTACGAAACATTCCGGGCGGATTATACACTGGGAGGAAAGGTAAATCCAGGAGACCGTTCGCGTGGATTGTTCTACAACCTGAACGGTTTCTTTACCCGCAGTGCAGGGTATAATCCCGAAGTGCCTGAATATCTTGAACCCGGAGATACTTTTACCACTAATACCTATCTTCGGGAAGCCCTTATCGGTGGGCGGGCGGGATATCTTTTCGGCAACGGCCAGCAGATTGAAGCTGGTGTTGAATTCTTTAACGACCGCCGGGGCCGGGGAATGCAGGTTATCGAATCGACCGGCGCATATGATCAGCACAAGAATTATCAGGTACGGATCCGGTACAAAGGAGAAAGAACGCGATTCCGCTGGGATGTTGCAGGTTTCTATAACCGGGAAGGTTACCGCCGGTTGAATGAGCTGATGAGCGATGGTGAGTATAGCCTCTATTATGTCAAATCCCGGCGTACCGACATG
>CAYWHQ010000326.1:0-3973 GCA_964457665.1 uncultured Prolixibacteraceae bacterium
ACGGTTAAAGAGGAGACTGATGGCCGAAACAATCAGTAAAATCATGATAAGCAGGATAGCTTTCCAGGAGCGGGTTTCCGGAAAATATTTCCGGGGATCGCTGAGAAAAATGATCATCAGATAGATATTTGCGATTCCCAGTGTAAAGAATGCCCGTTTGGCCGGCACCATCTTCATCAGGCTGATTTTCGCAAGGAATGGATTCACCCCGATGACCATAAAGAGGGAAAGAAGTATTAGAAAGATCAGGAGTAATACCTGAAGGGTATCGGTTCTTTTTTTTATCAATCCAAAAAATATAACAGGGATCATGAATGGGAAAAGCATGATAAAGGTGCTGGTCTCGCAGATATTTGACCAGAGAAATCTTTTTTCGTAAAGAAAGATGTCGAAGTAACCGGAAAAAAGTCCCAGGGGATGCAGGGTACCTCCGGTTGAGAACCGTCTTCCCGGATAGCTGGTGTTCAGTACAAGGTCCATGGTCTCTTTGATATCCCGCAGGAACATTACCGCAACCCATGCCACGATTATAAATGCCGTTGCCGCAGCGATGGACTTGACTAAAAGATGGCTGGAAATCCGGACCGGGTCGTACCGGGATATCAGAAACCCTGCAAACAGGGTGACAATCAGATAGAATAATGGCACCTGGAACGGGGGGTACGGGATCAGAAACAAATTGAGCGAAAACAGTATAAAAATCAGGCTGTTGAGTATGATGTTAAAGATGCGCACGGAAAATACCAGCCCCACGAGGGAGAGTACGATGAGATTTGCAGCAATGATATATTCGCCCAGAAAGGTGCTGAAAAACCATTGGACATAGGGAGAGAAGAGCAGCAGTAGACTGCCGGTGAGCGAAAGCCAGGTGTGGTTTCCGGTGAGGAGCAGCAGCACGAGAAAGGTGGAGAGAAAAAGTCCGATGAGCCGGTAATTCCAGAGAAATGAGAAAGCATAATCCAGCGGAAGAAGAAAAAAGCCATAATGCTGGGGCATAAAGATGGCGCTGAAATGGTTGACCGGGATGTTCATCACAAGGGGTGACCTGGCGGCTCCAATGGCCGGATTTTCGATGGGGAATCCTTTATTGAACTGAGAGATGATGGTTGGGGTGGCAATAAACCACTCATCACTGCGGATCTTTTTCGGGGTACCGATCAGCGTTCCGGTTTGTTTTCCGGGTGTTGTGTATTGTGTGAAAGCTTTATTCAGATGGTCGATTGATGCATAGTGGATCTGGAAGGAGACCAGCAGGATAAATCCGATCAGGCTGACACCTGTTATGGCTTTGGCAAACCGGTCGGGCCGGATCAGGGGGGGTGGTGTTGACAGGCCGGTCATTTCAGTTTTTTTGCAGTTTTCGTAACCATCCCATGACACGGTAACCGGTGGTGATCTTCAGGATATTCAGGCGGTGAAGGAGCAGCAGGAGCCGGTTGCTGTCGTAACGCTGATGTACCAGATATTCCTCCCTGAACTGTTCGGTGAAGGAGAGCGCTCCTTTCGATTCCCCGTGAACGCGAAAGGCTGATAGATTTGCAGTAATCCGGCAGGGAGGGGTGATCCGGCCCAGGCGAAGCCAGAGGTCGTAGTCCATGGTGTAGCGCAGGGCAGTGTCAACCGGTCCGGCAAGATCCAGCAGCTCTTTGTGGAAAAATACGGCTGGTTGGGAGATGAAATTCTCCACCGCAAGAAACCTGAATCCCGGGAAGAGAGCCAGCAGGTTTTTGTAGCAGGTAATGAGGCGGCGGATCTCGCGGTCGTTCTCATCGATGATGATACAGCGGCCAAAAAGCCACCGGCAGGAGGGATGTTTCTGAAAATGGTCATCCACCAGCCGGAGGGTTCCGGGAAGGTAGAGATCGTCGGAGTTGAGCCATCCGATGATGTTGCCCGATGCGCGGGCGATCCCTTTGTTGATGGCGTCGGATTGTCCCTGGTCCGGTTCCGAGATCCAGGTTATCCTGTCGCCGTAACTGCGAAGGATATCGGTGGTGCCGTCGGTCGATCCGCCGTCGATCACCAGGACCTCCACCGGAACTGCCGTTTTCTGGATAAGGATACTCTCCAGTGTCTTCCGGATATAGGTAGCCTGGTTGAAAGAGGGAACAATGATGCTGAACTTTCCGGCGGAAATCATGCAGTTTCGTGCAGGAGTTGGTCGGTGGTTTCCCTGACGTCATTAAACGGTATGACAGAGATATCGATAAGGGATCCCTTGCTGAATTTTTTTCCGGCTTCATCGGCAGAGAGGTGCCGGAAGGAGGCTGGTACCACGCATCGCATCCGGGTGCCGGTTGAAGGGGGGTAGGGGACAAAGCGGTGAAAATAGTTCATCTGGGAGATCACCACGATGGGGATGCCGACCGAGGCTCCGGCATGAACGGCCAGCGTGTCGTTGCTGATCAGGATCCTGGCTTTTGAAAGGACCCCGGCAAGCTGTGGTATGGAGATCCGGCCGGTGAGGTCGGTCACTCCGCCGGGGTTTGATGCTGCAATGATCCTGCCTGACTCCCGGTCGCCCGGGCCGCCGGCCACCACGCATTGGAGGTTATGGTGAAGGGCCAGGTGTTGTGCGAGCAGCGCGAACCTCTCGGCCGGCCACCTGCGGAAGGGCTGGAGCGCCCCGGGGAAGAGCACTGCATAGGTTGCCGGAAGGACGACATCGTGTGGAAGATATTTCTCCGGATTTTCGAGGAGAGGCGCCTTCAGGGATGATGCCTGGCCGGTTATACCGGTGAAAAAATGGCCGGTCCTGTGAAAATCGAACACCGGCATCCCCTCGTCGCCGATCAGTTTGGTGTACCAGCGGTCGGAGATAAGCCGGCAAAGCGTCCCCATGTTGTTATGATCCCCTGCAAAGGCCACCGAGGTGCCTCTGCAGGCGAAACGGGCCAGCAGGTCTGGAACGAATTCACGGGAATAGACCGGATGGATTACCGTGTCATACTTCCGGTATAGCAGCCGGACAACGCTCAGGAAATGCGGCAGGTCGTAGAGGATACGGGGATAAAACACCGGAAGGAATTCGTCGAAAGAGTCTCTGTCAAGCGTTTCAGCGGTTTCACGGATGTTGCTGCCGGCACATAATGTGATGGTATATGAACTGAACTGCTCGCTGTTCCGGAGTAGCTTCAGATAATTCCGGAATAGAAAATAATCCCCAAGGGATGCAGGTTTTAGTATTAACAGGTGTCTGCCTTTTCCCGAAGATTCATGCAGGAACAGCGTCAGGAATCTTGCGGTTACAAGAAAAATCAGGGAAACAACCGTTTTGGCGATGCTGATCGCCTGTTTCTCCAGCCCTGTTTTCCATGAAGATGCCATTCAGCAATGTCAGTGTGGAATACCCAGTTTTTTATAGGTGGTCAGAAAGCTGCTGTCGAGGGTGGCGGCTTGCCTGAAATAAAGCACAGCGCTGTCGTGCCGGCCGGTATTGAAAAAACAGCCTCCTATATTATGCCAGGTATTGGCGTTGCGCGGATCAAATCCCGATGCTTTCCGGAAGTAATAAATGGCGCTGTCGTAAACCTGGCTGTTGAAAGAAGCAACACCCATCCGGAACCAGGCCTGCGAGGCATATACCCTGCCGGTATCGGCAGGGTAACGGGAGTGGGCTCTCTGATCTCTGGTGAGCGCCAGCCTTTCGAAGTCGGCAGCAGCAATCCGGTAGGAGCGATCGTTGAAAAAGAGGATACCTCTCAGAAAAAGAGCATCGGTGAAGGTAGAATCGATCCGGAAGGTCTCTGTCAGCAGGCGGATTGTTTTTTCCCGTTCATGCGGGAATCCTTCCGGATTACTTTGTATACGGTTAAACCAGAGCGTTGCCAGGTTATAATGAGCGGTGGCGTTTTCGGTCTGATGTTTAAGGTCGCGGGTGAACAGGGTTTCATCATCCTTCCAGCTGCCGTTCCGCAGGATGGTCAGGATGCCGGCAGCCAGCAGGAGTGCAGCCATCAGACCCGTGAACAAC
>CAYWHQ010000327.1:0-3966 GCA_964457665.1 uncultured Prolixibacteraceae bacterium
TTTACCAAAACAAGTTTTGACAATCTTGATGGGATTGCTTTATTGCACTTTCGGTTTCAGAAGCTCTGCAGACAATCCGCCTGATGAAGGAATGTGGCTTCCATTGCTGCTGGAACGGCTGAACTATGTGGATATGCAGAAGATGGGGCTTCATCTGACAGCAGAGGAGTTGTACAGCATCAATAACAGCAGTTTGAAAGATGCCATTGTCGGTCTGTCGGGCGGGGGAGCATCCGGCGGATTCTTTTGCACTGCAGAAGTAGTATCGCCGCAGGGACTGATCTTTACAAATCATCATTGCGGTTATGGCGCTGTGCAAAACCACAGTACCCCGGAACACGATTATCTGACCGATGGATTCTGGGCCAGATCCCACAAGGAGGAGCTTCCCAACGAAGATTTCTGTGCCTCTTTCCTGGTAAAAATCGAGGATGTGACCGATTCCATTATTCCCTTCCTCTCCGATACACTCAAGGAGTCGGAACGTTCGGCCAAGGTTCGCGAGATATCTAACCGGATTAAAAAGCGGGCCGAAGAGGAAAAATATCTTGAGGCATCAGTCAGGGCTTTTTACGGGGGAAATGAATATTATCTCTTTGTCTTTAAAACTTACAAGGATGTTCGTCTGGTCGGAGCTCCTCCCTCTTCTATCGGAAAATTCGGGGGAGACACAGATAACTGGATGTGGCCTCGACACACTGGAGATTTCACCATTTTCCGTATTTATGCTGACTCTCTTGGAAATCCTTCGGAACACTCCGATCTTAATGTTCCTCTTGAGGTTAAATACCATCTCCCCATCAGTTTGAAAGGAATTAAAAAGGACGATTTTGCCATGATATGGGGATATCCCGGAAGCACAAGCCGGTACCTTACATCGTACGGTATAGATTATAACCTTTCGGTACTCTATCCCACCATCATCAAGATTTTCGGAAAACAGCTCGAAATCATGAAAGAACGCATGGATGCCGATAAAGCGGTGAACATTGCATATGCCTCCAATTATGCCGGAATTGCCAATACCTGGAAAAACTTTATCGGACAGTCGAAAATGCTCAAGCGCAATAAAGTCATCGAGAAAAAGAAAACTTTGGAGGATGCATTTGCCCAATGGTACGATAGCGATGGGGATCTGCATAAAAAGTACGGCGATGTGCTTGGCACCCTTGAAAAGGGTTATGGGTCCATGAAAACGATCGCGATTCCATTTTTTTATGCCAGTATAGCCGGTTCGGGATTGGATATCGTCCAGATGGCCAATCAGTTCTCCCCGTTGCAGAGTGCTCTTGAAAAGAAAAATAAAGCAGCCACAAAAGAGGCTGTTGAATCTTTGAAAGAATCTGTAAACGAACACTTTAAAGAATGGGACCGGGAGATTGAAAAAAAGAGTCTTGCACATATGCTCAGAATGTATGCCGCAGATGTTCCCGCGGAAGATCTTCCGTCTGTATTCAAGATCATTGAAAAAAAATACGGAAACAATTTCAACCGTTATGCCGATGCTGTTTATACCACCTCGGTTTTTGCCTCCCGTGACGCAGCGCTTAATTTCCTTAAAAAGCCCTCGGCAAGTCTGTTCAAGAAAGATATGGGGTGGATCCTGGCGCAATCTATGAATGAAACCATGGGAAAATATGCAGGCGCATTCCAGAGTGCCAGAACCAACGTGGCAGCAGGAAACAGGCTTTTCATTGCAGGTCTTCGCCAGATGAATCCCGACAAAGTTTTTTATCCCGATGCCAACAGTACGATGCGTATGACCTACGGATCGGTGCTTGATTACTACCCTGCCGATGCCATCCATTACGATTACACTACAACGTTGAAAGGGGTTATTGAAAAAGAGGATCCTGATAACGATGAGTTTTTTGTGGAGCAAAAACTCAAGGACCTTTATCAGTTGAAGGATTATGGCCAGTATGGTGAAAACGGAGAACTGGTTGTTTGTTTTCTGACAACCAACGACATAACAGGCGGCAACTCAGGCAGTCCGGTAATCAATGGCGACGGACAGCTTATCGGCATTGCCTTCGATGGTAACTGGGAGGCCATGAGTGGCGACATCATGTTTGAACCGGCGCTTCAACGTACGATCAATGTAGATATCCGTTATGTCCTTTTTATCATCGACAAATTTGCCGGGGCCACGAACCTGATCAATGAGATGACCCTGGTGAAATAACGGGATTATCCATCGAGTCCGATGGTAGCCGCAATCGGAAGCATTGATCCGATAGCAATTCTTGTAAACTCCTCCAGGGGAATGCCGATCTTTTCACATTCCATGATATTCTCCCGGCGGACATTGGCTGCAAACGCTTTTTCCTTCATCCTTTTCACAACTGACCCGGGTTTCACTGCGCTCAGTTTACGCTCAGGATAGACATAGGTGGTGGCGAAAATCAATCCCGTAATCGTTTCTCCGGCAGCCAGCGCGTGGTGAAGCTCCAGAGTCCGCGGTTTCCCGGCTGAACATTCGTTATGCATACGGATCGCATCCAGTATTTCAGGGTCAACATCATATTCCAGGAGCAGTTCCTCCGTCTTTGTGCCATGAACCAGGGGATCGGCCTCTGTAATTTCCACATCAAGATCATGCAATAGTCCGGCAATACCCCATTTTTCTTCATCCCTGCCCAACCGGTTGGCGATACCCCTCAACACTGCTTCCGATGCCAGACAATGAAAGATCATCTTTTCATTCCTGATATAATGATGTAGAAGTTCCAGTGCAATATCCCTATTCAGCACCATAAATTCCTTTTTCATCAAAAATACGCATTATAATGACCGTTTTTTTTTCATTATATGGCGATGTTTTTTCCGTGGCAACCGATTTGTCCTGCCTGCCATATTGCATGACTGACCCATCTTTTGTAAATTGCGGCTTGATTCTAAACCGGAAATGAAAACCAAATATAAAATTCTGATCCACGCTGCTTATTGGGTCTATATTATCAACCAGGTCCTGTTTCCTTATTACCTGGATTCAACTTCGCAGGTTAACTGGCGTGAAATGGTACCCTATTTCCTCCCCAGTATCTTCACATTCTATGGGATATATTTTCTTTTCCCCTTCATCCAGAACCGAAAGAATAAAATCGGGGCAGGTTTGCTGGCAATTGTCATTTTCTCAGGAATAGTTATAATCCGGCACCTTATGGCTGTTTCCCTTGAAGGGATCATGAATCCTGAGATGGGCTTAAAAAAAATGTACGCGGAGGTATTTCAGAAGAAATGGATTCTTCTTGATATCCGGGTTACCATTATCTACACGATATATGCGCTTCTGATCCGATTTGCCATAGGATGGTTTGAATCACAAAAGATACGCAATGAATTGATCCTGCAGACCCGTACAAGCGAACTGGCCTTGTTGAGATCCCAGGTTAATCCGCATTTTTTGTTCAACACGCTGAACAATATCTATTCGCTGGTTTATCAGAAATCGGAAGACGCCCCTGCTGCTGTCATGAAACTCTCTTCCATCATGCGGTATATGCTCTACGATGCCACTACCGACAAGGTGCTGCTGGAAAAGGAAATTGAGTATCTTCAGAGTTTTATTGAGCTCCAGAAACTGAGAATACGGGACAGGGATTTTGTTGAGCTTCATGTTTCAGGATTAAAGGAAGGAAAAACCATTGCCCCCATGCTGCTGATCCCCTTTGTCGAAAATGCTTTTAAACACTGCAGCAAAACAGGCACTGGACCGGGTATTAAAATTGTTCTTGACACTGATCCGAAGTATATCCGTTTTACAGTATCCAACCGGGTGAAAAGCGATCCATCGGCCAATAAAGATACCGTGGGGGGAATCGGAATCAATAATATCAGGAGGAGGCTGAACCTGCTTTATCCAGGTAAACACATTTTGAATTTCTCGCAAAGTGAATCCTTTTTTATCGTTGACCTTATAATCTATAATCAATGAAAATTACATGCATCGCGATCGATGACGAA
>CAYWHQ010000328.1:0-3960 GCA_964457665.1 uncultured Prolixibacteraceae bacterium
GTAGTGGTACAAACAGCCCCTGCGGTTAGAGACGCACTGGGAGAAGAATTTGGTCTCGAACCAGGCACCCTTGTAACGGGTAAGATGGTCGCAGCACTCCGACGACTCGGTTTCGACTACGTGTTCGACACAGATTTTGCTGCCGACCTGACTATCATGGAAGAAGGAAGCGAATTACTCGACCGCCTTACCCGTTACCTTCAGGGTGACAAATCGGTGAAACTCCCCATCCTCACCTCCTGCTGTCCGGGCTGGGTCAACTTCTTCGAGCACCATTTTCCCGAGATGCGCGACATACCCTCTACCGCCAAGTCGCCGCAACAGATGTTCGGTCCCATAGCCAAGGAGTATTTTGCCAGTAAACTGGGCATCGACCGGCGCAACATGATCGTGGTGTCCATCATGCCCTGTCTGGCGAAAAAATATGAATGCCAGCGCGATGAGTTCAAGGTGAACGGCGACCCCGATGTCAATTTCTCCCTTTCTACCCGTGAGCTTGCCCACCTCATCAAACAGGCAAATATCGACTTCAATGCCCTTCCCGAAGAGGACTTCGACAAACCATTGGGCGAGTCGACCGGTGCCAGCGTCATTTTCGGCACCACAGGAGGCGTGATCGAAGCTGCCTGTCGTACCGCCTTTGAGCTCTATACTGGAAAGACACTGGAGCGGGTTGATTTTACCGAACTCCGCGGTTTGGAGAACGTGCGCCACGCAACAGTCGATTTCGACGGGTTACCCATCAACATAGGAATTGCCCATGGCCTCGGCAATGCCCGAAAATTACTCGAAGACATCCGCGACGGAAGGAGTCAGTTTCATGCCATTGAGATCATGGCCTGCCCCGGAGGATGTATCGGAGGCGGCGGACAACCTTACCATCACGGAGATTCGGGGATCATCAGAAAGCGTGCCGCAGCAATCTACCGCGAAGATGCAGGCAAGGCGATCCGGAAATCCCACGAGAATCCGTTTATCCAGGAACTCTACAAGGAATTTCTTGGCAAACCGCTCAGCGAGAAATCACACCATCTCCTGCACACGCACTATTTTGACCGCAGTGCAGGCGTCTTCATTGAAGAGTAATCCGCAAAGCATCCAATCATTGAAAATGAAACTTTAACATCATGGCCAAGATTAAACTATCGGAAAATAAAATTCAGGACCTGAAGGAAGTTTGCCGCTCCTTTAACAACGACAAAGGCGAACTGATCAATATCCTGCATAAAGCCCAGGGTATTTTCGGATATCTTCCGGCTGAAGTACAGGAGATTATTGCCCGGGAACTGAATGTTTCAGTAGCACATGTTTACGGAGTGGTCACCTTTTACTCTTTCTTCACCATGATCCCGAAGGGAGAGCATCCCATCTCCATCTGCCTTGGTACCGCCTGTTATGTGAGAGGAGCCGAAAAGGTTCTGGAGGAATTCAAGCGTCAGCTGAACATCCAGGTCGGTGAGACCACCGCCGACGGCAGGTTCTCCCTGAGCTGCCTGCGTTGTGTTGGAGCCTGCGGGCTCGCTCCCGTAGTCATGGTAGGTGAAAAAGTATACGGACGCGTTGCCCCGGATGGTGTCGCCGACATCATCTCGGAGTACAACTCCTGACGGTTGGTTTTTTGGTTAATACTTGATGGCAAAACCCGTGGACGCTGTTCCCCGGGTTTTCGCTTTTTACTGCACCACCAGGGGCCTGATCATCCTTCCGGAGGCTGTTTCCATCATCAGGAGGTAATTGCCCGGGACAGCGGGTCTGATCTCGGCCGGCACTTCCGATACTCCGGGTCCGGTTATCATCTCTCTCCTCCATAGTGCTGCCCCGTTCATGGAAACAATCCGGAGCACCACCCGTTCCCTGCTCGGAAAATTCAGCAGGATATTAAAACTTCCCCGGTTGGGATTCGGAATTATTTGCACTTCCAGCCCGGGTATATCGTCCACCCCCGTAAAAACAACCTGAATTTTATTTGAAGCACCCGAGGAACATCCGTTCAAAGTCACAACAGTGTGATACAGGCCATTTGATTCCGGATGATACACCTGTGAAATGGCGCCCGGTATCACCAGGTTGTCACGGTACCACTGGTTGCCTTCCGGTGCATCCGACTGCAGCGTACCAGGCCAGGGCTGTGTCACCAGTGGAGCAGGCGGAACAGGAGAAACTGTGACAGAGAGTGCAGATATCGGTCCCGCTCCGCAGAAATTGGTTCCCTGTACCGTGATGTTTCCGTTCTGGGCTCCCGTCAGATAATTCACATAAACCATGTTGGTATTGGAGGAGCCATAAAATCCGGCTCCAGGGGGCAATGTCCAGACATAGCTGATGGCCTCCGGGATCGGCTCGACACTATACAACACCATCGATAAAGGTTTGCATATGTGGGTCGGGCCTGAAATCATCCCGGGCAGACCAGGGAGCGGCTCCACGGTAACAAACAGCGTATCAGGAGCTGCAGCCGGACATCCCTCGGGCGAGTTATAGGTACAGGCTGTCCATTGACTGCCCGCACTTGTCCAGTTGACCTGAATATTGGATGTTCCCTGACCTCCCGTAATTACACCACCGGCCGACACAAGCCACTGATAGAGGCTTTGTCCCGGCTGGGTAGAATAAATCTGCGCGCCTGCATTGATGCAACAGGAAGGAGCGCCCGAAACCGAAACGACCGGCAGGGGATTGACCGTTACCGGGTACTGTGCCGGTATGGGAGGTGAACATCCGGAAGGACTGGTATAGGTTACAGCAAGGGAATGCACGCCTGAAGCAGCCCAGCTGACCACAACAGCGGATGTCCCCTGCCCTGATGTAATTGAACCACCGGAGGAGAGACTCCAGAGATAATTGTTCATCCCCGTCTCCGTCATATAAATTACGCCGGTGGTGCCTTCGCAAAGGTTGGCGGGACCGGCAATGGCAGGGGTCGGAAGCGGAAAGACAGTGACATTCCTGAAGGCCGGGTTCATGGCAAAACAACCCTCCTGATTGGCATAATTCACGGTTACGAGCTGCAATCCAGGCTGATTCCATTGAACATGAATAAGATGAGTCCCCGCACCTGAGGTGATCACCCCCCCGGCCGAAACCGTCCATAGGTATGAAAGCATACCCGGTTCAGTGGAATAGACCGTCTGATCGCCGGCACACAGGGAGTCATCCCCGGTCACGGAAGGGATTGGCAGCGGATGTATGGTGATCGTGCGCGTGGACGGAACCTGTGCGGTACATCCAAACAGGTCGGTAAAATTTACACTCAGTGACTGTTGTCCGGCCGATAACCAGTCCACTAATATCTGATTCGTTCCTGCACCTGCCATGATCTGCCCTCCCGGAGAGATGTTCCAAAGGTAATTGCTGTTACCCGGTTGCGTAGAATACATGACTGCACTGGCTCCCTGGCAGAGAACTGCGGGTCCGGTGATTACCGGATCGGGCAGGGATCGAACCAGAACCGGCATCACCGTGGGACTGGCAGCCACGCATCCGTTTGTATGCTGATAAGTGACGGCAATCCACTGATTACCTGATACATTCCATGAAATGTACACTGAATCTGTTCCTGCCCCACCGGTAATGGTTCCGCCTGAAGATACACTCCAGAGATAGTTTTCCATTCCCGGTTCAGTGTGATAGATCGCACCGGCCGTCAGGTTGCATATAGCAGAGGGACCAGTCACCGAAGGAACCGGTAAAGGCTTCACCGTAACAGGATAGATAACAGGTGCAATGGGAGAGCAACCGCTGGAATTGTTATAGGTGACGGAAATAAACTGTCCGCCCGGCTGATTCCATGATACCTGTATCTGGTTGGTTCCCTGACCTCCGGTGATGGTGCCCCCGCCGGAGATGTTCCACTGATAACCACTCATTCCTGACTCCGTGGTATATACAGGATCATCGCCGGAGCATCCCGTATCCGGTCCGCCGACGGTGGGATCCGGCAAACTGTGAACAACCACAGCC
>CAYWHQ010000329.1:0-3924 GCA_964457665.1 uncultured Prolixibacteraceae bacterium
TTTTTGTTGTTGCAGGAAACGACTAAAAAGGCGAACCACAGCAAAAAAATTAATGGGCGTGTCATAGGGATATGATTTGATCAATAAAAATATAGATTTTTTGAAGATGCACAGCTGCCTGAAATTTTTCCGGAATTCATGCAAACAATGCTGCATTTCCGCCCGTGTGAATAAACAGGATCACACTATCTTTCCCGAATTGCTTGTTTTTGAGGTATTGAAGCAGTCCGGCCGCAGCTTTTCCGGTATATACGTAATCGAGGAGTATGCCATGGCGCTTTGCGAAAAAGGCCACTGCCTCCACGCATTCACAGGTCGGATGACCATACCCGCGGCCAATGAATCCGTCATCCACAAATACCTCAGGAATCCTGGCCGGGATGCCTATCAATTCAAGGGTTTCACCTGCCAGACGTTTTACCTCGGCCACCTGTTCTGCAGCCTTCCTGGCCGCGCTTATGCCAATGATCTTTCCGGGCCATCCGAACAGCGCCTGCCCGGCCACAAGCCCTGCCTGGGTGCCGGCCGAAGAGGAGGAAAAAACAATGGCATCGAAGGTCAGACCCAACCTGCGTTCATCTTCCATAATCTCTGCCATCGCCTCAACATAACCGAGACATCCCAGGGCTGTTGAACCGCCAACGGGCATCCGGTAGACCTTTTTGCCCCCCATGACCAACTTCTCCTCCAGATGTTCTGAAAAGCTGAACCATTCCTGCCATGATTCGGTCTCCGCATAATGACAGTCGGCCCCAAGCAGGTGATCCAGAAGCAGATTGCCTGTCGGATTTGCCGGCTTTTTCCCTCCAAGGACCAGATGGGTCTCCATTCGCAGGAGACTCCCGTAGGCGGCAACAACGCGGCAAAAATTTGACTGGTTTGCCCCGATGGCCAGCAAAGTGTCACAATCCTTTAGGATGGCATCGGCGGCAAGAAAATCCAGTTTTCTGACCTTGTTTCCTCCGAACCCGAAACCAGTCAGGTCATCCCTTTTTACAAAGACCCGGCAGCCGGCAAGTTCGCGTAAAGAGGGTAATTCATGCACCGGGGTCGGCAGCAGTGCATGCCGGAGCCGGCTGAACTTCGTGAGGAAAGGTTTATCACTCATTTTTCATTTGAAAACAGGTTTTTTTCCGTATCCATTGAATGACCATAAAGCACGGGATAATTCCCAGCCAAATGATGATGGTCAGTATGATCCCCTCCTGCACAGGATCCCCTGCGCTTATACGATTGACCAGGATCCCCGTGAATGCCCAGAGTAGTATTAAATTGAAGAAGATATCTCCTTTCCTGAAAAGGATCACCAACCCGATAAAACCGGCAATCAATAACATGATGATGGCCCAGGTGGCCTCTTCCAGTCCGAACCGGCTCCATTTGTAAGCAACCAGCAATGCTGTAACGTTGGCAATTGTTGCAACCGTGATCCATCCCAGATATACGCTGAAGGGGACCCTTGCCAGCCAAATACCGGGAAGATCCTCGCTGGAAATAACTGTTCCGGTTAGGGTATAGATCTTCAGAAGGGAAATTAATATGATTCCCATCAGGATCAGCGAAAGAGGCAGCATCTCGTGGTGCCACGCCAGTATCCACCCCATGTTGGCCAGGGAGGCGATCATAAACCAGGGACCTACCGAAAGGATCAGGATCTTCCGGCGGGTATCGTTGCGAAACGCACCGGAAAATTGGAAAACGATGAATCCTGCCAGCAACAGATAGATTAAACCCCAGATCGAGAAGGTGTATCCTGCCGGTACGAACAGATTCGGGTACTGAGCGGAGATTGCTCCGGTGGTCTTGCCGTTGATGGGAATGGAATTGGCCAGCCCGTTAATAACCAGTGTGCCGGCAAAGCCGGCCAGGTTTAACATGGCCAGAACTTTTGTATATATTCCTTCCTTCATTTAATCGGAATTTTCCTGCGAAGATAAAACAACAGGAAATATGATTTAGTTTTCCTGTGCGCTCAATGTCAGTGACATGAGGACAAGTTTTTTATACTTGTCAGGTAAACGGCAGAAAGGAGAAACAATAAGGTGTTAAGGCGCCCCCGGGCGGTTAATCCAGATCGATCAGATAGACGAGTGAGACCGAAAAGGTACGGTTGCACTGGCCCTTGTATCCATCAGGTTTTTCGCCCGGACGATTGGTGTCGAGAAATCCCAGTTCATACCGCAGATCCAGGAGCAATTCTCCTGGTCCTATTTCATAGCCAACGCCTGCTCCGAATGCCAGGCCGAGATCAAACCAATTTATTCCCCCTGCTTTGATCGGAATTTTTGCCTTGCTTTCAATAGGTGAATAAAGATGATCCCTGCCGCTTATCGCGAATCCCAGGTAGGGGCCAAGATTGCCAAACAAGGTGAAATCCCCCATCTTATGGTTAGCCCTTGCCAATAAAGGCAATTCGATATAACTGATGTTGGTTCCATCTTTGAAAAGCAGGGTGCTGCTTCCATCATCGCTCGTCATGGTTTGCTTAAATTTCCCACCTTTCTGGGTGAAGAGCAGCTCCGCCTGAAAGGCTAGCAGATCGGTGAAATCGAGGATACCTACTGCACCAATCTGAAATCCGAGGTCTGACAGATTCTTGAAATCACCTTCACCTTTTGTGCCCTGATTGGACAGGGAAGAGATGTTCAATCCCAACCGGGCACCGGCTCTAAGATTCTGGGCAATTGCCGGTGATATTGTAAAGATACACAGAAACCCAAGGAGTATTGTAAGTAGGTGATTTTTCATAAATATCCGTTGTTAGTTGGTTACTTGCATCCAGCGTTATCATAGGAACTATAAGTATAGATCGTGTTGTTCTCCCAGATAACATATAATCGCGGGGTTAAATTGATCTGTTTGGAAGATATAAGCTTTCCGTTTTTACCAATAAGAATATAGTTCGTGTAAGGGCCTAAACCTGGCTGGGCCTCTCCCGTAACCCTGGTAATATCGATATAGTGACCTCCGGGTATTACTTCATTTGATTTGGATATTTTTTCCGGAGACTCTTTATAATCATTAAACATGTTGACGGCTTCGTTACTTTTATTAATAAAGTAGATCCTCCACTCCATCTCATGTTTTTGGCAGGAAAATAATAAAAACTGACTCAGTAAAATGACTGTCGTGGCAATCAGCATTTTTTTCATAAGGCATTTTTGTTACAAAATTGAAACCTTTATAGCTTTCAGCAATCCCCCGATCGGGGGATTTTTCAGGAATGCAGCAGATTTTCGCGCAGGGCCCTCGCGACTACTTCGGCACGGTTGTGTACCTGAAGTTTGGAGTAGATGTTTTTAATGTGGCTGCGTACGGTTTGCTGGCTGATGAAGAGTTTTTCGGCGATCTGTTCGTTGATATGGCCGTCGACGAGCAGCGCAAGGATCTCTTTTTCCCTGGAGGTCAGTTCTGCCGTCTCATTCGCCGGCGCAGCCACACCCCTGAAGTGGTTGAAGACCTGGCGGGCCACATC
Source organism: uncultured Prolixibacteraceae bacterium (assembly GCA_964457665.1). Classification (GTDB taxonomy): domain Bacteria; phylum Bacteroidota; class Bacteroidia; order Bacteroidales; family FEN-979; genus CAYWHQ01. Next base: position 3,476 of record CAYWHQ010000329.1, read on the forward strand.
CGGCGTCAGCACGGCGCCACCCTCAAGGACATGCTGGATGGATTCAGGGATTTTGTGTGGGTGAACCTTTTTCAGGATATATCCGTCGGCTCCTGCCATGATTGCCTGAAGGATATACCCGGGCTCCTCGAGGATGGTCAGCATGATGATCCTTGCATCCGGCATGGATTTCCTTAGCAGGGGGATGGAGTCAATTCCGGAGAGACCAGGCAGGTTGATATCCAGAAGGATCACATCGGCAGGTTTTATCTGTTGTGATGCCTCCTCAGCCGATGCACAACTCCATGCCACCTCATAACCCGGGATGCCTTCCAGCAGAAACGTAAGCCCCTGCCTGAATTCCCTGTGATCCTCCACGATGCCGATCCTGGTTCCCATTTCAGTGGCGCAAATTAACAAGCTTCTTCATGATATACATCCCCCGTTCGGGTTAAATTGTGCAAACCAGA
>CAYWHQ010000330.1:0-3903 GCA_964457665.1 uncultured Prolixibacteraceae bacterium
AGCCATGAACATGACCCCTGAACAACTGGAGCAGAACTATCTCGTAGGACAAGGAATCACCATCAGTAACGTGACCTTTAACGGTTCCTCCTCCCTTATCACCTCTGACCAGATAGGAACCTTCGAAACCCAGGGAATCGCCTCGGTACAGCTCGGGCTTGACGGAGGCATTCTGATGACATCAGGCAAGGCTGAACTTGCCATCGGCCCGAATAACAAAGCCAACGCCGGACACAATACTGGTGGCGGGGGAGATCCCGACCTCAACATTATCAGCAATTCCACCACCTTCGACAAAGCAGTACTCGAATTCGACTTCATCCCCGAATTCGATACCGTCAGATTCCGATATGTCTTCGGATCTGAAGAGTTTTTCGAGTATTGCAGCGGGTATAACGATGCCTTCGGTTTTTTCCTCAGTGGACCGGGCATCAACGGAACCTTTTCCAATAACGCCATCAACATTGCCCTCATGCCCGGAGGATCTACCTCTTACGTTACCATCAACAACATCTGCAACGACCTGCTTAGCCGGTGGGACAACAATGGCGGCGCCTATTTTCAGTATGACGCCCTTACTTATGTGTTCACCGCGGTTGCTGCCGTACAGCCCTGTTCCACCTACCATATCAAACTGGCCGTTGCCGATGCAGTGGACCATATCTATGATTCCGGGGTATTCCTCGAGGAGAACAGCTTCAGTTCGATCGGGGTGAACCTTCAGCTATCCACTCCCAATCCCTCCATCGGAGTAAAAGCAGTGGAGGGTTGCAACGACGTGATCCTTTCCTTCAAACTGACAGCCCCCCCCGAACAACCTTACACCATTCAGTATTTAATCAGTGGTACGGCAATAAACGGGACCGACTATACATGGATCCCCTCTTCTCTTACTTTTCCCGCTAATATCGACAGCCTCGCACTTGTCATACATCCTATCCAGGATATGATTCCTGAAGGTGAAGAGACTCTTATCATCACCGTTGATCAGATAACCTGCGACGGATCGGTTACCGCCGATACCATTCTTCTGTACGATTATTCCCCGATGCAGCTAATCCCGGAACAGGATACCACGCTCTGCCACGGCCAGGATGTGAAGCTTTTTGCCGGAGTATCAGATGGATATCCCCCCTACTCATATCTCTGGTCGCCGGTCCCGTGCAGCGACAGCGTACTGCAGATCATACCACCCCCCGGGAACAATACTTTTATTGCACAGATCACGGATCTGTGCGGGAACACCCTGTTCGATACTGTTGAGGTCCTGGTACATCCTACCCCGTCAGCTTTCGCCGGCAACGATACCACCATTGCCAACGGCACCAGCATCATCCTGCGGGGACAAAGCTACGGCGGCTACGGAGACTACTTCTGGCAGTGGAATTCCATCCCCCCGGGTTTTAATTCAAACCAGCAAAATACACCTACCGGAAATCTTACCATGTCCACCATCTTTTCACTGCAGGTTACCGATACACAAAGCCTGTGTCCCAGCGAGCCCGACCTCGTGGTTGTAGCAGTGGAAGGAGGTCCCCTGTCGGTTAATCCTGTTGCCATTCCCTCATCCATCTGCCTCGGTGATCAAACGGAACTTTTTTCACTCGCGGGAGGAGGGTCGGGATGGTATACATTCCAATGGAGTTCCGATCCCCCGGGATTTAACTCCACGGAACAGAATCCGGTGGTGTCACCCGACGTAACTACCAGCTATAACCTGGTTCTGGACGATGGCTTTAACCAGGTTTCAGGCTCAGCCACTGTCAATGTTCATCCGCTTCCCGTCATTTATCTCGGCCCTCCTGATACCACGGTATGTATTTACGATACCCTGCGCCTGGATGCTGGAAACCCCGGCGCTGTTTATGAATGGTCCGACGGACGAACAACCCGGACCATCACGGCTGTCTCCTCGGGGATAGGGTTTGAGATCCAATCATACATGGTCAGGGTAACCAATGCCAACGGATGTACCGACTCATCGACCATTCATGTCTACTTTACCTTTGATGCCTGCACGGGTTTTACTGACATGGAAGGTGCTTACAACTTCCGGATTTACCCAAACCCTTCCGAAGGATGCTTTACGCTCCGGTCTGATCCCGTTAAAGATCCTGTTGACATTACCATCACCGGGATCACCGGGATCAGAATAATGGCAGAGACTATTTTTTCAGCGGGATCACCAATCTTCCACAAGATCGATCTGAGCGGTTTTCCGCCGGGTATTTATTTTGTTTACCTTAAAAACCCATCATTAAACAGGACCCTTAAAGTGATCATTCTATGACAAAAACACGTAAACCTCAGCGGATCGGTATTGTAACAGCCGGAGGCGACTGTCCCGGCATCAATGCTGCCATCAGAGGGGTCGGAAAGACTGCCATCCTGGAATACGGGATGGAGGTGATCGGTATCTCATCAGGTTTTCTGGGACTGATCAACCAGGAATACACCGTGTTGGAAGAGAATCAGCTTTCCGGAATCCTGACCGTAGGGGGAACCATCCTTGGCACCTCCCGGGAAAATCCGTTTAAAAAGGGCGCCTCTTTCCATACGATCGACAAGCCCAAACTCATCAAAAAGCATTACAACGAATTAGGGCTGGATGCCCTCGTCTGTATAGGCGGGAACGGAACGATGAGAACAGCTGCACATCTTGCGGAAGAAGGGCTCAACATCATTGGTATCCCCAAAACCATCGACAATGACGTGTGGGGAACTGATGTCACTTTCGGATTCGATTCCGCCTTATGGATCGCTACGGATGCCATTGACCGGCTTCATACAACCGCCAACAGTCATAAACGTATCATGGTGATAGAAGTGATGGGGCATCATGCCGGATGGCTGGCTTTATACTCTGGTATTGCCGGGGGTGGGGATGTGATCCTTATACCGGAGATCCCTTTTGAACCGGATATTATCTGTAAATACCTGAAAAAACGTGCGATCAACAAGAAACCCTATTCCATTGTGGTAGTGGCTGAAGGCATACCGGTTCCCAAAGGATGTAAGGCAGGCGATTATATTGCCCGACTCATCCTGGAAGAGACAGGCCTTGAGACAAGGCAAACCATTCTGGGATACATCCAGCGGGGTGGCAGTCCATCACCCATGGATCGTTTGCTGGCAACCAGATACGGGGCATCCACCGTCGAACTTATCGCACGCGAAAAATTCGGGCAGATGGTTGCGCTGAAGGGAGATGAAATAAAATCAGTTCCCCTGAAAGAGGTGGGTGGAAAATTGAGAACTGTCGGGTTGGACCATCCGTTGGTTCAGAAAGCCCGAAAAATGGACATCTGTTTCGGGGATAGGCCGGTTTAATCCCGGAACCTGATATCTTTCACGTTCAACTGAAGCGTGATAGTACCATTCCACTCGTTTTCTTCTATATGATAGCAAAGGTCGAATGGATCATCATTTTCGATACGATGGCTATGGATACCCTGCTGGAAGGCAATCCCTGAAAACGGACCGCCGGAAATATCAGGATGTACAACATAGAGTTTCAGGTGGTTTTTCCCAACAACCCTGGTACCTCCTGCGTCCACCAGACCGGAAGTCATGAACACAGGCGCCATGTTGCCGGGGCCGAAGGGGGCAAACTGCTTTAGGATGCTGTAAAACCTCGAATTGATGTGGTAGAGGTTCAGCGCAGCATCGATCTCAATTTCCGGTATAAGTTCGGTACCCTTCAGCTTTTCGCAAACCACCTCCTCGAAACGCCGGATGAATGGCTCCAGGTTTGCGGGACGAAGAGACAGCCCTGCTGCAAACTTATGACCGCCGAAATGCTCCAGCAATCCGCTGCAGGCATCAACAGCCTCATATATATCAAAATCCTTAACTGATCTGGCTGAACCTGTAATCAGATCCCCCGACAGCGTCAGGACAATG
>CAYWHQ010000331.1:0-3902 GCA_964457665.1 uncultured Prolixibacteraceae bacterium
CAGCAGATTCATGGTGTCGTGCGTGTATTCACCGGCTGCCTCTCTACCGCGGATACCCGACTCTTTATAAAATTCTTTTTGAAATTCATTCAGAATCTCCAACAGGAGCTGTTTATCCGAAAAAAACCGATCCAGGAAATATTCGGTGAACAATAACGAGAAATATTGATAATACTTCAGGTTAATTGCCGGATCCCGGCGCCGGTTGATGAATGCAAGGTGGTTGATGATATTTTCATCGTATCGTTTTAGATCCGGCAGAGGGATAAGAACCGGACTGCTGCAAAGAGTGATATAAAAAAGAGAGTTATCTGCAACATCGGCTTTCAGTTCCATATCCGAAAACCTGGATTTGAGCTGATTGAAACCTGTAAATCCAAATTGTTTCAGCAGGTATCTGAAGAGGATGAGTTTGTTTCCGAGCATCAGGTTTTGAGAATTTTCGTTAATTGTGCCCTGAGTTCTTCGGCGTCAGGGAGATACAGTTTATAGGTCGAAACAAACAACTGGGCGTTCAGATTGCCTGTGGCATATTCGACCAGGATGTTGTCTTTGCTGGCTGCCAGGACAATCCCGACCGGTTTGCCGTCGCCCTCTACGCTCTCCTCCCGCTCAAAGTAATTCAGGTAAAGATTCATTTGCCCGATATCCTGATGAGTCGCTTCCCCCAGTTTCAGCTCTATCAGTACGAAACATTTCAGTATCCGGTGGTAGAACACCAGATCGACCCGATAATGGGTATTTCCCAGCGTGATCCTGTATTGCCTGCCGATGAATGCAAAGCCCTTTCCCAGTTCCAGCAGAAAATGCTGCAACCGGTCAATGAGCGCCTGCTCCAGGTCTGATTCCCGGTATAGTTCTTTTTCCGGTAAATTCAGGAACTCAAAGACATAGGGATCCTTAACCACATCCCCGGGAAACCTGACTGCATGGCCATGCTTCGATAATTCCAGGACGCCGGATTTATCTTTGCTCAGGGCGAGCCGCAGAAACAAGCCCGAACGGACCTGCCTTTTCAGTTCCCGGATGCTCCATTTTTCTTGGAGACATTGTTTCTCATAGAAACTGCGTTCCATCGGGGACTGAATCTTCAACAGCTCAAAATAGTGCGACCAGTTTAATACGTCAGACACTGTCTCACCTTTTACGGAAGAAATGTGAGACACTGTCTCACTTTTTTCATCACGCGGATGTATGATGAATTTTCCGGATGAGAGCTGAATTTTTTCATATTCCAGAAAAAACTGCCGCATATAGGTGAGATTGCTCCGGCTCATTCCTTTTCCAAAACGAAGCGTAAGATCCTTCGATAGCCTGATCATCAGTTCCTTCCCGTATTCTGCCCGGATCTCGCCCCTTTGCTCGAATTCCACAATATAGCGCCCGATTTCCCAATAGGTGATCACCAAATGGTAGTTAACGGCATGAAAGGCAGCTTCTCGCCCATGCTCCATGATCAGTCCTATCCGGCTGACCAGTTCGTTGTATGCGTGGATCTCCGGTTTACTCATAGTCGATCCCCTCCCACATGAGCCGGAAGAACTCCTTTTCGGTACTGTTGGCGCCAAAGGCATTGTCGGCATTGCAGAATACCCTGGTTTCCCTGGTAAACCATTCCTCCGATTTAATCCATTCCCGTTCTTCTTCCAGGTTTAATGCATCCGGGTAATTCCTCCATACCACCGCATACGCCTGTTTATCCTTCTCACCCAACACAATGTGATAATCCTGTCCCTGATGCCGGAGATACTGATAACGCTTCACAAAAATGCCAAGTAAAAAATTGAAGGTGGAAACCAGATCAACCCGGGTCGGCTTCCGTTCGTTCAGCTCCACGATGTCCATTTCATATTCAAACGGCCGGGTAAACTTTTCAATGTTCATCAGCGAAGCAGACTCTTTGACAGCATTCGTGAACTGATACTTCATCTGTTCGCTGAACCGGAATTCACTCGTCTCGTCCGTCAAGGGTGCGAACCTAATATTATTCAACGTGTCTTCGTATTGCTCGAGTTTCAGGTACTGGAACATATGACTGCTGCCATCCATCTCTTTGGGCTTCCCGTCTTTCCAGTTGTCGCTGTACATGACCTTCTGGATACGGGGTTTGGTGACGGTGTTAAAGTACTCTCCCATTTCCATCAAAATATATTTTCTGTTCCCAGGATCTGCTTTATTACTATTCAATTTGATAACTGCATGACCCGTTGTTCCGGAACCAGCAAAATAATCTAAAACATATCCATTTTTTTCGTTATTTAATCCTGCATCAATGCAATCAATCACGGTGAAAATAGATTTGGGGAAATCAAATGAGTTATTTGGTAAAAGGTTATTTAGAATCTTTGAACCATAAATATTTGCATTGTATTTTTTATCTGTCCATACGGTTTTATAATTAAAGTGCAGTTTGGTTCTTATTATATCATACGCTTTTCGGTTCTTATTATATTCAACTTTAAGCTCTTTACTTATGGACTCAACGGTTTGTCTGGCGAAAACCCATTTTCTTTCAATATTATTCGGATCAATAGGATAAATCTCAATTATTCCATCTTCTCTGTTAATATTAATTGATCCTGGGTGAAAGTCATCAGGACATACATCACCAAACCCAATCACTTTATTATCCGTAACAAATATTGGATAGAAACAATTCGCAGCATCCTCACGAAGATGATCTCCTAATGAAACATCTCTAAGGGGTCTAACATCAGCATCATTTAATTCCCTGTTTTCCAATCCAATGTACTGCCCGCCCTTGTTAAACATAAAGTATGCAAATTCATTGGTGTACTTGAAATTATCACCTTGTATCCCTCCTGGATTATGAATAATTGCAACACAAACCTTATCATAAGAGAATACACTGAATATGTCATCAAGAGCTAATCCGAATTTTTCTTGTTCATTTTCATCGATTGCAATAATCATCACCCCCGATTGAGTTAGTTTTCTTTTTCCTTCCTCAACCCTGTTTTGCATAAAGGAAAGCCATGTTGCATGTTTAAAATTGTTCTTATACACAATCTCGCTTGATTTCGCATTATATGGAGGATCAATGTAAATGCATTGAATTCTATTTGTAAACTTACTATTTATCAGGTTCAACCCCTGCCAATTCTCCGAATTGATCATCAGGCCGCCGGTTTGTTCATCGAGGTTTTCAATGAGGCTGAGAAGTTTAAATTTCAGAGGGGGAGGAAGAAACGCCGTATCTAGCGCCAGCTTATCGTGTCCGGCCAGGTATTTCCGAGATTTTTCAGCGTCTTTCCCGAACAGGACGGAGTCCTTATCGATAAAACCCAGGGCGATCCAGTACCTGAGTTGTTTTTGGTCTTTATCAATCAGAATGGTATCAGCTATTTCGTCATATATGGCCGGAGGGATTCGGTCGAGGGTCAGGCAATAATCGCATTGCACCACGAACTTTTTCTTCTCAAATAACCTTCGCTGGAACTCTTCGAGTTCATGGAGAAAACCGATGATCTGCAGGGCGACCTCCCGGATGGCGCCGCTCTTGACCACATTGATCCGGATGGCGGTCTGCACCATTTCGTCATCCCAGAACGGGTTCAGAAAATCGATGCAGAACACTTCGTTCTTCAGGAAATAATCCAGCTCATGAAGCAGGAACTTCTTCAGGTTTTTATGGATAAAATAGTCGGCAGTATTCAGCGATGTGTACCGGTTCAGGTGGTAATGGATATCCCGCACCTTTTCCTTTCCTATATACCGGGTGGTTGATTCCCAGAGTCTGACCAGATCACGGTCTTTGGTTTCCAGGATCTTGGCCCCAAGACGGTTGTGAATCAGGTTTTCGTTGATCCCTTTATTATCCTTTTTAACCGACTGTTTTTCACCCCACAGCTTCTTTTCTGCGGCATCCGGAACCTTGAAAT
>CAYWHQ010000332.1:0-3899 GCA_964457665.1 uncultured Prolixibacteraceae bacterium
GTTCCGACCGGATAGAGGATTTTACCGATCCGGAACTCCAGCAAATCATCGAGCAGTATTTTAACAAGAAAAAGATTCCCGGGTTTGCGATAGCCGATATAAGGTTGCAGATCATCGGTGAATTTTCAGCTGATAATGGAACCAACCCGTGATCATGGAAAAAGAAAAATTCAATTATTCACCAATAAAAAATCAAATCATGGAAGAAAAACAGACCGTTGCCATGCCGAGAATCGGCGATGCAGCGCCGGCATTCACTGCCGTTACGACACAGGGGAATATCAATTTTCCTGCTGATTACAAGGGAAGGTGGGTCATTTTATTCAGTCATCCGGCTGATTTTACCCCTGTATGCACCTCCGAGTTCATGACATTCGCCGTCATGCAGGATGAATTCAAAGCGTTGAACTGTGAGCTCGTGGGCCTTTCTGTTGATGGTCTCTTCAGCCACATTGCCTGGTTGCGTACCATCAAGGAGAAAATCGAGTACAAGGGGATGAAAAACGTAGAGGTTACTTTCCCGCTTATCGAGGACATCACCATGGAGGTTGCGGGCAAGTATGGCATGATCCAGCCTGGCGAAAGCAGCACCAAAGCCGTGAGGGCCGTCTTTTTTATCGATCCCAAAGGAATCATCCGGGCAATCATTTACTATCCGCTGTCCCTTGGAAGGAATTTCGATGAGCTGAAGCGTGCCCTGATCGCCATGCAGACAGCCGACAAATTTCAGGTTGCGATGCCGGCCGACTGGCGACCAGGCGATGACGTTATCGTGCCGCCTGCCGGTTCCTGTGGCGTTGCCAAAGACCGGATGGAACAGAAAGATCCCGACATCACTTGTCACGACTGGTTCTTCTGTACCAAAAAATTACCGAAGGAGAGGATCTGATTTTTTAATCATCCATCTGACGAAAAGCCACGAAACAAATATCAGCACGGGCCAGGTGCACAGCCAAATGATCTGTGTTATCATAGAATCAGCGGTTTTAAAGGTTAATAAACATGGGTTTCATCCTTGAGATCCTCGGTGGTGATCTTTTTCCTGTCCATGGCTCTCCAGACATACCAAATATATGCAAGCACAAAGGGTACCAGCAGCGAAACATAACTCATCGCTGTAAGGGTATAATGGCTGGAGGAGCTGTTTTCGATGGTCAGTGAGCTTTGCAGGTCGTAGGTGGAGGGATAATAGGCTGTGTGGTTGAATCCTGCCAGGAGAAGAAGTGCCCATACTGTAAGAACGGACCCAATCCCGGCTGCCCAGATCCCTTTGTTATAGCATTTCTCAAAGCAGAATACCGGCCTGAAAATACCCAGAAGAACCAGCACTACCCCTGCAAGGAACATAACTGCCACTGCAGGCATCTGAATGAGGTTGTGGAGGTACTTGTATGATTCCATGTAAACTTGTTTCGTTTCGGGATCTACGGCAAAACCATCAGATACCATTAGCCAGCCGGCAAAAACCAGAAAAAAGACAAGAAATGGGATGGCATTATAAACCAGTTGCCGTCTCACCCGGATCATAATTTCGCTGTTGGCTACCCTGTTCATAAAATAGAGCAGGGCAAGCACCCTCGCAAGGAAGAAAACCGTCAAACCCAGCAGAACGTTCTTAAGACAGAGAACGGCTTCCAGACCGTGCGCAGGACCTTTCCATTCTGAAATGATGGGCATCGATAGGCCCGAAAGGTCGGTCAGGTTCATCATATTAACCGAAAAAGCAGATCCGGTAAAGAAAGTGCCCACGGCTGTTCCGATAAGGATCGTTCCCAGCAGACCATTCAGGAAGAGAAAGATCTCAAAGGTTTTCTGTCCCAGGAAATTCCCTTTTTTCCTTCGGTATTCGTAGGCTACCGCTTGTATTACAAAGGCAATCAGAATAGCCATCCATACCCAATAGGCTCCTCCGAAGCTGGTACTGTAAAAGAGCGGGAAGGAGGCAAAAAATGCCCCGCCAAAAGTCACCAGCGTAGTAAAGGTAAGTTCCCATTTCCTTCCGAGGAGATTGACCAGGATCGTCTTTTCGTCCTCGGTCTTCCCCAGTGTAAACAGCAGGGATTGCCCCCCCTGTACAAACATCAGGAACACCAGGAGTGCTCCCAGGAGTGTTACGATAAGCCACCAGTATTGCTGAAGACTTAAGAGTGATAATGTTTCAAACATGGTTCAATATTTTAATTTTTGTGTTCCTTACATTCCTTTTTTTATCTGATGACGCATAATGCCTATCTCCGCTATCAGCAGCGCAGTAAAGATGGCAGCAAAAAGCCAGAAAGTGACCTGCACCGATGTTGCCTTGAGCTGAGAAACGGCAGCAATGGTGGGCATTATGTCCTGAATGACCCACGGTTGCCTGCCTAATTCGGCGACGAGCCAGCCCAGCATGGTGGCAATATAGGCCAACGGAATGGTCCAGATCGCGGTGTAAAGTATCACCTTTTTGTTCTCAATCCTGTCCTTTATGGTAAGGATCAATACGACGATAAAGAGGGCAAGAAAGTGCAGACCAAGAAATACCATCAAACGGAAGGAGTAAAAATTAAGCGGGATATTGGGAACCATTTCGTGGACATCGCGGCCGGCGTAATATCCATATCCGAAATGCGGATAATTCTCCTCAAAGATGGCCAGGGAGATGGCTGCAAGGCTGTCGTTCCCTGCTTTTTTGGCATTTTTGTATGCCGCCAGGGATTCAATGGCAAGCCTGCCTTTCATGGTTCTTTCCTCATAGGATATGATGCCGCGCTCAGGATTTCCATGTACCAGATCATGCACCCCGGGAACATAGGCATTGGGGTCCATAAAAGCCATGTAGGAAAGCACATTGGGTATTTCGATCTTAAATTTATAATCCATCTTTTCGTGGCCGGGATTCGCCGCATCTTTCTGCAGTATGCCTATAACGGCAAGCGGAGCATTCTGCTGACCAACGTACAGGTTCTCCATGGCTGCAAATTTCATTGGCTGGTGCTGTGCCATGGCCCTGGCCGAACCATCACCTGTCATCATGTTGAACAGGGAAGCAAGCAAGCCGAAGCTCGCCGCCACGATGATGCTTCGTTTCGCAAACAATACATCTCTCTTTTTAAGGATGTACCAGGCGCTGATACCTATCACGAAAACTGAGGCCAGTACATATCCTGATGAGATCGTATGCAGGAACTTATTGATGGCAACCGGGGAAAACAACACCTCCCAGAAATTAACCATCTCGTTCCGGGCAGTGTCGGGATTAAATTTCATACCGGTAGGATACTGCATCCATCCGTTTGCGACGAGAATCCAGAGTGCGGAAAGATTGCTGCCGAAAGCCACCAGCCAGGTGGATAGCAGGTGAAAGCCCTTGCTGACACGGTTCCATCCGAAGAACATGACCACTATGAATGTGGTTTCTAGAAAAAAAGCCATGATACCTTCAATGGCAAGCGGAGCGCCAAAGATATCACCCACAAACCAGGAGTAATTCGACCAGTTGGTCCCGAACTGGAATTCAAGGATCAGTCCGGTTGCCACACCGATCGCAAAATTGATACCAAACAGGGTCATCCAGAATTTGGTGATCCTTTTCCACTCTTCATTGCCCGTGCGGACATAAAGGGTCTCCATAAAGGCGAGAATAAAGGAGAGCCCCAGGGTCAGCGGCACGAACAGCCAGTGGTAATAAGCGGTAAGGGCAAACTGTGCCCTTGACCAGTCAACAAGAGAAAAATCAACGTACTGCATAGATTTGGGTTTTTCGATTTAAACTAAGCATCTCGATCAGGAATGACCTTTAACTACGATCATCATTATTTTCAGGTTCAACTGGAAAAATCTGAAGGTTTGCAGGAGAAAGCTTGTACGCCAGAACTTAGTCGCGCGGGTTGGAACGGGAGGGTAAAACTCATCCCGGTATC
>CAYWHQ010000333.1:0-3880 GCA_964457665.1 uncultured Prolixibacteraceae bacterium
GGTTTGCCTGCCTCGAAAGTCTCCCTTATTGCTCTTTCCACCTCGTGATTTACCTTGCAATCATCTCCTTCCCAGGCCCAGGAGCAGAGGTTCTTTGCAGCTCCAAATCCTCCGGGAAAAATCAGGGCATCATGTTCGGAAGCACGGTAGCGGCTGAGTGGCTGGATATCGCCTCTGGCGATCCTGGCCGATTCAACCAAAACATTTCTTTCCTCTCCGGTCGGTTTTCCTTCCAGATGGTTAATCACATGATATTGCAAGACATCAGGCGCATAACATTTCCATGAGGCACCGGCTTTTTCAATGGCCAGCAGCGTTAATACCGATTCATGGATCTCTGCTCCGTCGTATACTCCGCATCCTGCAAGCACAACTGCGAATTTCTTCATAGGTGTTTTATTAATCTGGTTAAACCTTAATTAAATCCCTAAAAATAATAAAAGCTGCTGACATGGGATTTCATTAACTTTGCGATCCACAAATTGATACACGGATTAACACTACTATGATGAAGAAAATTCAGATGGTTGACCTTCGCAGTCAATATCTCGCCATGAAACAGGAGATCGATAAAGGAATTCAGGAGGTTGTGGATTCCTGTGCGTTTATTAACGGTCCTGCGGTCCATGCATTTCAGAAAGAACTTGAAACCTATCTGGGAGTAAAGCATGTCATCCCCTGTGCCAATGGTACCGATGCCTTGCAGGTTTCCATGATGGCCCTGGGTCTTCAGCCCGGCGACGAGGTTATCACCGCCTCCTTTACATTCATTGCCACCGCCGAGGTTATTGCTTTGCTTCGCCTTACACCTGTTCTGGTGGATGTTGATCCTGACACTTTCAACATTGATCCTGCCGCGGTTGAAAGAGCTATTACACCCCGAACAAGAGCAATTGTCCCGGTACATCTTTTCGGACAGTGCGCTCCCATGGAAGAACTTATGGAAATTGCCAGAAAGCACCATCTGGTAGTGATCGAAGATAACTGTCAGGCAATAGGCAGTGACTATATTTTTTCTGACGGAAAGCGACAAAAGGCCGGGACCATGGCCGAAGTGGGGTGCACTTCATTCTTTCCCAGCAAGAATCTTGGATGCTACGGCGACGGCGGCGCAATATTCACTCAGAATGACAATCTGGCTGGTCATTTGCGGAGTATTGTCAATCATGGAATGACCGTCAGGTATTATCATGACCATGTAGGCGTAAACTCCAGACTTGACAGTCTGCAGGCAGCTATTCTAAAAGTCAAACTCTCGCAACTGGATGAATATGCTGCCCGCCGGAGAGCTGCTGCCGATTTCTATGACAGGGCGTTTTCCGGAAATCCACACCTGAAGATCCCCGTCCGGTATCCTCAGTCAACCCATGTATTCCATCAGTATACAATCGTGACTGACGGAATCGACCGGAAAGGCCTGATTGACTTTCTCAATACTAAAGAGATCCCCGCGATGATTTACTATCCTGTTCCCCTGCACATGCAAAAGGCATATCAGGATTCACGCTATAAACCTGGAGATTTTCCCGTGACGGAGTTTCTCTCGGAAAGAGTATTTTCTCTTCCCATGCATACCGAACTCGATCAGGGACAGCTTGAGTATATCACATCCATGGTTCTGGAGTATGTAAACCGTTGATATGGATAAAGATTATTACGCCCATGAAACTGCGGTCATCGATGAGGGTTGCCGCATCGGCAAAGGAACCAAAATATGGCACTTCTCCCATATCATGACTGGTTGTGAAATTGGCGAGAATTGCAATGTTGGACAGAACGTGGTTGTCTCACCACAGGTACGCCTTGGAAGAAATGTCAAGGTGCAAAATAATGTTTCGATTTATACAGGCGTAATTTGCGAGGAAGATGTGTTTCTGGGTCCTTCTATGGTTTTTACGAATGTCGTCAATCCCCGGAGCCATGTTCTGAGACGAGATCAGTATCTGCCGACCATTGTCAGGAAGGGTGCATCCATCGGAGCCAATGCCACGATTATTTGTGGACATACCATCGGTGAATTCGCTTTCATCGGTGCTGGTGCGGTTGTGACAAGGGATGTCCTACCCTATGCACTGATCGTGGGGAATCCCGGACGTCATGCGGGATGGATGAGTGAGTTCGGCCACAGACTCTCTTTCGGAACCGACGGAATCGCCGAGTGTCCCGAAAGCCATGAGAAATATCTGCTCAAAGATGGAATGGTTACTAAACTGACTTCCCAATGAAGAGGAATGCTGATAAACCATTGAATTTTGCGCTGATCGGTGCTGCAGGATACATCGCACCGAGGCACATGAAAGCAATCCGGGATACGGGAAATAATCTTGTATGTGCCCTTGATCCTTACGACGGAGTGGGGATTATCGACAGTTATTTTCCGGAAGCAGATTTTTTTATCGAACCTGAACGTTTCGACAGACACCTGGATAAACTCAGACGGATGGCCTCCGGGCATCGCCCACTGATTGATAAAAGAGTGGATTTTGTGAGCATCTGCTCCCCCAACTACATGCATGATTCGCACATCAGACTGGCCCTCAGAAACGACGCACATGCCATTTGCGAAAAACCTATCGTTCTCAATCCCTGGAACCTGGATGCGCTGTCCGTCATCGAGCAGGAAACAGGCAAGAGAATTTACACTATTCTTCAATTGCGACTTCATCAGGTCATCAGGGAGCTTAAAAATAGGATTGATAAATCCGGTACCGGAAAAAAATATGATATCGACCTGGTCTATATAACCTCCCGGGGTAACTGGTATTTCAGATCATGGAAAGGGAATACTGAAAAATCGGGGGGTATTGCAACCAACATCGGGGTTCACTTTTTTGATATGCTTTCGTGGATATTTGGCGATTGCCAGCAGAACATTGTTCAGGTCATGCAGGAGAATAAAGCCGCAGGATACCTTGAGCTAAAAAATGCCCGCGTCAGGTGGTTCCTGAGTCTCGATTATAATGATATACCTGAAGAGATCAGGCATTCCGGTAAACGAACTTTCCGTACCCTCACCATAAATGGAGAGGAGGTGGAGTTCAGTGAAGGATTTACCGAACTTCATACGGAGGCTTACAGGGATATCCTGGCCGGCAACGGATTCGGCCTGAAAGATGCCCGAAACAGCATCAATATTGTGTATCACATCCGAAATGAAAAGCCGGCCGGACTTTCGGGTGATTACCATCCCTTCGTCAGAAAAGTGAAAAGATAATTACACACCAAAGCGTGAATGCCATATGAAAATACTGGTCACAGGGGGAGTTGGTTACATAGGGTCGCACACAGTAGTTGAGTTGCAGCAAAAAGGCTACGAGGTGGTCATCGTCGATAACCTGTCCAACAGCTCTCCGGAGGTTCTTGACAACATAGAGCGGATCACAGGAGTCAAACCGTTGTTTGAGCAGTTTGATCTTACTGACAGCGATCGTACCGCACGGTTTTTCCGGGAATACAGCGACCTGGGAGGGATCATTCATTTTGCCGCGTTTAAAGCGGTTGGAGAATCAGTTGAATTACCGCTGAAATACTATCACAATAACCTGGTTTCGCTGATCAATATTCTTAAGGGAATGAAGGAGAGCGGGATCAGAAATCTCGTTTTTTCATCATCCTGTACAGTCTATGGCCAGCCTGAATCCTTACCGGTAAAGGAAGATGCTCCGATTCAGAAAGCATGGTCTCCTTACGGGAATACCAAACAGATTTCGGAGGAGATCATCTCCGATACAGCGGCAGTAAATGATATTCAATCGATTCTCCTCAGATATTTCAATCCGATTGGAGCCCATGAATCGGCCATAATCGGAGAATTACCACTGGGCGTACCTAACTGCCTTATGCCGTATATAACACAGACTGCTATAGGAAAAAGGCCTTT
>CAYWHQ010000334.1:0-3872 GCA_964457665.1 uncultured Prolixibacteraceae bacterium
ATACCTGGGTCTTATAAACATCCCCCAGTACGGAGATACCTCCGCACATATCGCCGTACAGTGTGCCATAACCGACGGCTGCTTCGCTTTTGTTGGAGGTGTTCAGCAGGATATACCCGAACTTGTTGGCAAAAGCCATCAGAATGACCGCCCTGATCCGGGCCTGGATGTTTTCCTCGGCAAGCCCGAAAGGTTGATCCCTTAACCAGGGGTGAAGCAGGGATACGATCCCACCGTAGGATTCCCCGATGGGTATGATATCGTAAGATACCCCAAGGTTTTCTGCCAGCACCCGCGCATCTGTGATGCTGTGGTCGCTGGAGAAGCCGGATGGAAGCAACAAAGTCCGCAGACTCTCTCGCCCCAGTGCACGTACTGCCAGAACCAGTGTTACAGCCGAGTCGATTCCCCCGGAGAGCCCCAGGATCGCTTTCTTAAAGCCCATCTTGGAGAAATAGTCCCTGATCCCCATGACCAATGCATCGTGAATCAGCGGTATTACCTGCCCGGGGCCGGCCGGGGACAGATCCGTAACCGCCGACGCTCCGAACGGATCCACGATGCTGATCTCCTCGTCAAATCGTCTCATCTCGGCAAGGATCCGCCCGTTGCCCGAAACCACCATCGAACCCCCGTCGAAAAGCAACTCCGTCTGGGCGCCGGTATGGTTCACATACACCACCGGTATCCCGTAGGTGAAGGCGTTTCGCGACATGACCTCCCGCCTGATCCAGGGCTGGTCGTAATGAAAGGGTGAAGCTGCAATGTTGACGACAAGGTCCGGCCCGAGCTTCGCCAGCTCATCCATCGGATTGCGGATATAAAGCGGCTTTTCCGGGAGATTCCAGAGGTCTTCACAGATGGTAATGGCAATCCTCAGCCCCTTCAGCTCAATGGTGGCATAGGGAAGCCTGTTTGGCTCGAAATAACGGTATTCGTCAAAAACGTCATAGTTCGGGAGCAGTGTCTTGTGCACCTCCGCCACGACACCCCCTTCGCTCAGGAAGAAAGCAGTGTTGTAAAGCGGTTTTCCCTGGGATGCAGGATTCCGGGAAGGGGCGCCGACGATGGCTGCTATGCCATGACAGTGACGCGCTATCTCCTGTACCGACTCAAGGCACCGGTCGATGAAATCGCCGAATTCCAGAAAATCCCTCGGCGGATAACCACATACGGCCAGTTCTGCGAAAACCACCAGATCAGCGCCTCCTTGCCGGGCAATATCTATATTCCGGATGATCTTCGCCACATTGCCGGCAAAATCACCCACCCTGTAATTCAGCTGTGCCAGCGCGATCTTCATCCTGCCTCCTTCACCATGTCATCTGGTTGACTAAAAGAGGAACCCAAGCGTCAGCTCCACGTAATTCAGCATCCCTTTCTCGTTGCTCCGCTCAATCTCGTTTACCCCGGTCAGCACATTGTTCAGACTGTTTGAGTATCCCAGGCCGAATACGATCCTGCTGCTCTGGTCGAGATGCAGCTCCCCGCCCAGGCCTACAATCACCGATTGCCTGATCAGTGTCGTTTCCGACGTGTAGTCGTATTTCTCCGTTTCTTCAAATGAACCGTTCACCTCCAGCTTGTCGATCGCCTTGGCCTTCAACCTGAATCCGGTAGCAAATCCGATCTGACCGAAAAACGAAACCCTTCCGAACTGTTTCGTCGAAAGTTTAAGCGTATAGGGGACTTCAATGAATATCCAGTTGACTCCCCGGTGCATCGTTCCGGTCAGTGTGTCGGCGGAACGGATCAGCTGATCCGGAAAGGAGATCTTGCCGTTCAGAAAGTTGAAATTCAGACCGGTGGAGAAAGCATACCGTTCGGTGAAATAGATGTCGCTCATCAGACCGATGATCGCACCGCCCTTCAGACCGTCGTAGTCGTAATTCCGGGTGTCGGGAATCAGAAAACCGAGCGTGGGGGCAGCTTTGATGCCGAGTTTTACCGGTCGTTCACCCTGTGCATGCACGAAAGCGGCCGGGATGATCGTAAAAAGTAACAATAAAACAAGGAGGATGGAGTTTTTCATGTTCGGGTCAGTTTACAGTAATGTTGTCATGAACAAAAGTAACTATTTTTATCAAATGAAAGGGATGATGTTCCGTTACACCTTCTGGGCGCTGGCCCTGTTGATCCTCGCGGGATGCCGGAGCGAAAGGAGACCCGGCGCCGGTGGGCAGGGCGAGGAGGTACCCGCCGTGGTGATCATGCGTTACGACCTCGATCTTTTCCGGATTCCTCCCGACAGTTTGCCGGAAGCCTTTCCGGAGCTGCAGATAAAGTATCCCGCTTTCCTGGGAACCGGTTCAATGGATACGGCCAGCCTTCATCAGCTGCGTAATTACCTTTCCAGCCCCGGGAACCGCGATCTCTATGAAGCCGTCCGGATCCGATACAGTAACGTGGAAGATCTTGAAAAGGAGCTGACCCTGGCTTTCCGGCAGCTCCGTCACTATTTCCCCTCCTGGCGGACCCCGTCGGTTGCAGCATATATTTCGGGCGGCGATTACGAAGCGCCTGTCCAGTTGGGGGATTCCATCCTGCTGATCGGTCTCGACAATTACCTGGGCAGCGACTGGGAGGGTTACCGGACCGACAGGCTTCCGCAATACCTGCTGCTCCGCATGGAAAGAACCCAGATACTGCCCGACTGTATCCGGTTGATATCGAAGGTGATGTTCCCCGTGCAGATCCCCGGCAATAACCTGCTCCAGTTCATGGTGGAGGCGGGGAAAAGGCTCTGGTTCACCGAAACCATGATCCCCGGTTACCCCGGAAGGCATCTGATCGGTTACACGACTGAGCAGCACCGGTGGATCACAGATCATGAACAGCATGTTTGGGCGGCCATCATCGGCAACAATATGCTTTACGCAACCGACGGCAGTACCATCCGTACCTTCATGGCCGACGGCCCCTTTACGGCAGAGTTTTCCAGGGAATCACCCCCCCGGCTCGGCGAATGGATCGGCTGGCAGATCGTACGTAATTACATGGAGAAAAACCCTGAGATCACTCCGCAGGAGCTGATGGAACAGTCCGACGCACAATCCATCCTGGCAGGGTCAGGTTACAAGCCCGGAAGATAATTGTTCATAACTTTCATGCTCCAGAGCGTCACCTTTTAACCCTCAGGCGGATTAAACTGAAAATCCGCCGGTATGCTTGTAAAGACTTTTGGAAGCGCTGTTTTCGGGATCCATGCCGTGACCGTCACCATCGAGGTGTATATGGACATAGGGATCCAGTTCTTCATGGTGGGGCTCCCCGACAATGCAGTCAAGGAGAGCCACCAGCGGATCGAATCGGCGCTCCGGAACAACCATTACAGGATACCGGGGAGAAAGATCGTGATCAATATGGCCCCTGCCGATATCCGGAAGGAGGGATCCTCCTATGATCTGGCTATCGCGATGGGCATTCTGGCTGCAGGCGAGCTTATCAGCGCCGAAAGGCTCGGATCGTACCTCATCATGGGGGAGCTTTCACTCGACGGCAGCCTTCTGCCTATCAAAGGAGCCTTACCGATTGCCATTGAGGCCGGAAAGAGAGGATTCCGGGGTATCATCCTTCCGCTGCAGAATGCCCGTGAAGCGGCTATTGTGGAAGGGCTGGAGGTACTCGGCGCCGGCCATATCCTGGAGGTGATAGGGTTTCTGAACGAAGGGAAAGGGATCAGGCCGGTGACGGTGGATGTGAAGGAGGAGTTTCAGCGGCATCTTTCGGAATATGAGCACGATTTTGCAGACGTGAAGGGGCAGGAGAACATTAAAAGAGCGCTGGAGATCGCCGCGGCCGGAGGACACAATGTAATCCTCATCGGCCCGCCGGGAGCGGGCAAGACCATGCTGGCCAAAAGGATCCCCACC
>CAYWHQ010000335.1:0-3866 GCA_964457665.1 uncultured Prolixibacteraceae bacterium
GGTGTAACAATGAAGTAGCTGAACATAACACCCGTAAGGAACAGCAGGGTGGAAATGGTAACAGCCCCCCTCGATTGTCTGATCTCCTGCGGAGTCAGTCCGGGTTTGATAAAACGCCACAGTTCCCAGAGCACATAGGGTAAAGCAAGGATCAGTCCTGCGACCAGAGAGATATTCATGTGCGACATGAACTGACCGGAGAGGTTGATATTGATCAGCTGGAATTCGGAAGGATCGATGCAGAGGGATTGCAGGTTCAGGTATTCTCCTGCCCCGCACAGTAGTTTATATGTTATGAAATCGGGAGATTTCGGCGCCAGCAGTATCTTGTCGAAGAGAATGTTTTTAAAGGTGAATGCTATAATCCCTGCTGCAAATATCCCAATGATGCTTCGCCACAGGGTCCCCCGGAGCTCGTCGAGATGTTCCCAGAAGGTCATCTCCTTTTCATACCCGTCATTGCCGGGATCGCTATGATTATCTTTTTTCAATCACGGTGATTTATCCGGCAAAAATACTCAATACCCTTGATTTTTTCCACCCCCCTCTTTTCCGAAACGATGCCTTTGTTTTCTCATCTGTCCTTTTCCTTCAGGATTCAGGTCGCAACGGTGCATTTTCAGGTAGAGTTCCGACAAACGGTCGAACTGCTCCGGGGAACAGATCTTCTTTAATGCCAAAAACTGCCGGGCATTGATCATCTGTAACTGCACCTGCTTGTTGGACAGATCAGCCGACATCTGCCGAAGCATTATCGTATCGGGTGCATCTTTTCCCAATTCCGTGATCAGTTCTCCGCGGAGTCTCCTGATGGTCATGGCCAGTGGCTCAGTCTCTTTCCTGAATCCGTCCATAATATCCTGAGCTTCTGCTGTCTGCGCGTCCGACAGCCCGAGTTCGGATTTCAGCGGACCTGCGCCGCTTCTTCCTGACATCAGGCAGAGCGCTTCCGGTTGATCTTTGCCTCCGGTGCTTGCAAACCAGGTGATGAAAGCTCCGAGGTTCAGAACGATCAGGAAGAGGAGGATCCAGAAAAGGATGCGATTTTTTGTTAATGGTTGTTTCATTTGTTCACTCCTCATGGATAAGAAAAGCAGATTCTTCGGTGAAATCAGAGATAAACAGCTCATTTCTGAGCGCTTCAACAGGCGCTGAATATAGATTCTCCCTTGCAGGATCCCTGGCCCATCCGAGGAGGATACCTGTACCGGCTGCAACCAGCAGGAAGGAAGTGATGATAACCGGTTTGAACACCCAAACCGGTATCACAGCGGTGGTAACGGGCATCGTACGGGCAACGGATTCCATCCGTCCGATCAACCGGGTTGACAGAAAAGGATCCGGTTCGATGGAGCGCTCGTACGCGACGTTTTGTTCGATAAAGTTATCGATTCGACGATCCCTGGATTCCATGATCATTGCTTTTGGTGTCTTCAGGAAAAAACGGACTCAGTTTCTTCCGCAAATTTATTTTCGCCCGGTGGATCATCGACTCGACCGCCGGTATGCTTACCTGCATGACGTCAGCGACCTCCCGGTGAGACAATTCCTCGTATTTATGCAAGATGAACGCCTTGCGCTGCATCGCAGGCAGACTTTGAACTGCCTGGTGGAGAATCTCTCTTGACTCCCGGCTGCCTGTCAGCGTTTCGTTCGTATAAGGTTCTGCGGCAGCTACATTCTTTCCATTAAACAGGTTCCCGATCCTGACCATAATCTCCATTCGTTTATTTTTCCGAACCTGATTCAGCGATTTGTTGACGGTAATGCGGTAAATCCAGGTGGAGAGTTCCGAGTCGCCCCGGAACCCTCCGGCTGAATTCAGCACCTCCATCAGAACTTCCTGGGTGATGTCCTCCGCTTCATTCATATCTGAGGTGAAGTAATAGGCGGTTTTGATGATCTGTCGCTGAAAACGTTCCACCAGCTCTTTGATGGCGTGCCTGTCGTGCTGTAATATTCCTTGTATCAGTTCCCGGTCGGTCATCAGGGAGTGTACAATAATGGAAGAGACTGGAACAGTTCTCCTTTACTTTCTCCTGTTTCCCTTGCCGGAACAGGGGCCGTAACCGCAACCGTTTCCATTGCCATGGCGATGCTGATAACCCTGCCCGCAGCCACGACCCTGGCCGGGATTGTATCCCTTGCCTCTTTCATTTTTGCCACGATTATCACAAATGCCATCCTTGTCGTTGTCGGTAAAGTTTACTCCCTTTTGGCTATTTCCCCTTGCTTCAAAATTGTCGCATACGCCATTTTTATTCTGGTCGGTAAATTTACCCCGGACAACCTTTGTGGTTGCGCTTTTGTCTGAGGACTGGGAGTCGTTTTTTGGTGCATCCTGACTGTAGGCCGGAATGACCATCAATGTGGCTGCCGCGATCGACAGCATGATTTTTACAGTTGTTTTCATGGGATTAAAGTTAAAGATTATTTGTTTGTTACAGTTAGACACACGCTGTGGAAAAAACTTGCACCCGGATTTGAATTATTTTTGTAAAAAACAATCTTAATGAGCGTCAGGCATATTTTTTTTCTTTGTTTCCTGCTGGTAATCACCGCCTGTTCGAAAAAGAAACCTGCCCCGGAGGCCCCGCCGGGGGGAAAGGTATCATTCGTTTTTGAACACTATGCCGACGGGAAACCGCTGGTGACCGACACACCCAGTTATATCAACGCGGCAGGAAACCGTTACATGGTTTATGAACTGATGTATTTTATATCGGATGTCACCTTTTATCCCCATAAGGGCGATCCGGTCATGATCAGCCAATGGGAAGATATATTCTATATCGACATCGATATTCCTTCAACTCTTGAACAGCGGTTTTTCGATCCCCTTCCTGCTGGTTTGTATGATTCTGTGTCGTTTGTATTCGGAATGACAGGCGAAAAAAATATTCCCTTCATGTATACCAATCCGCCCGAAGTAAATATGTCATGGCCACAGGTTCTCGGAGGAGGTTATCATTATATGATGCTGAACGGTAAGTGGTTTGATCTTTCGGGCATCTTGAAGCCATTTGATTTTCACATGGGAATCGGACAGTTATACCGAAGCAATGTAATCCATACGGATTCCATTTATGCTTTTGTGCAGAACTGGTTCCGGGTTTCGCTGCCCGGCTCCTCCTTCATGCTGGGAGAAGATGAAACCAGACAACTCAGGATCAGAATGAATATTGATAGCTGGTTTGCGACCCCGCATGTCTATGACCATAACACGTGGGGAGGCGCTATCATGCAGATACAGCCAGCTATGCAGATGGCAAAGGAGAATGGTTATGATGTTTTTTCCTATATCAGAGAGGATATATAAATAAATAGTTAATTTTGTCGATCATCAAAACCAATCTTATGAAAAAAGCATTACTACTATCATTCGCTGTTTTTGCGATCTGTTTTTCGGGTTTTTCCCAAACCTACCTCTGGGAAGCTTTTGAAGGCGGTCAGATGCCTCCCGCAGGCTGGTCGATTGATGGCCTGCCTGACCAATGGACAATAAGCAACAGTGATAATGCCGGGGGGATTGCCCCTGAGGCTAAATTCACCTACATCAACATGACCACCACGACACGCCTGGTGTCACCAGCCATGGATCTCACCGGACTGACCTCTGTGAAGGTCTCATTCAAACATTTTTATGACGATTATTCCGGATCCGGCCCCAAAGCCGGAGTAGCAACCAGATCGAACAACGGTACCTGGAATATGGTATGGGAGATAAATCCGACCAGTAATGTCGGACCTGAGCAGATCGACCTGACCATCAACAATGCTGATGTGGGACAGGACGATTTTCAGATTTGTTTCTACCTCAACGGGAATATGTATAACATCGATTACTGGTACCTTGATAATATTCT
>CAYWHQ010000336.1:0-3856 GCA_964457665.1 uncultured Prolixibacteraceae bacterium
GATCGGTGCGGGTGTCGCCACCGGCGCTGCTGCTCTTTACAGCGGTCATATATTCGAAGATAAAAAGAAGGTCACCGGCGAAAAAAAGGTTTTTCTGACGCAGGACAACAAACTGGTGGAGGTCGACTCGCTGGAGGCCCGGGCCCTGGAAAAGGACCCGGTGGAAAAGATGCTTATTGCCGGCCGGGAAGGAATTCCGGGGAAGCGATGGGTCATGGTGGTGGATCTGGCGAAATGCCGCAATGCCCGCCAGTGTATTACAGCCTGCCAGGATGCACACCAGCTTCGTCCGGAGCAGTACCACATCAACACCCTTCAGATGCAGGATTCGCCGGTAACCGCACCCTACCACATGCCCAAAAACTGTCAGCACTGCGACAACCCGCCATGCGTATCGGTATGCCCGGTGGATGCAACCTACAAACGGGGTGACGGGATTGTGCTGATCGACAATGAAAGGTGCATCGGATGCCGTTTCTGTATGGCAGCCTGCCCCTATTCAGCCAGGATCTTTCACTGGATCGCTCCGAAAGACCAGGATAAATATACCGATGTTCCCTATAACGTGGAGCTGAACGTACCCCAGAAACTCGGTACGATATCAAAATGTCTTTTCAGCGCCGACCGTTGCAGGGAGGGGAAACTCCCCTACTGTGTTTCGGCCTGTCCCAACAGCGTATATTACTTCGGCGATGAAAACGAAGATGCCGTTACCAACGGGACAACCAAGGAGACGGTGCGGCTGAGCAAACTGCTGCGTGATAATGGCGGTTATCAGCTGCTCCCGGAGCTTGGCACTAAACCAAGGGTCTATTACCTGCCGCCGAAAAACAGGTTATTCCCCTTTGAGAACAATACGGAACCAACCACCGAAAAATCCTGACCACCATGAACAGCAATATGACCTTTGAGAAGATCGCCTCCGACCTCACCCATCATATCCGGCTGAACAAAGGATTTATCGCATGGATGGGGTTCCTCACCATCGCCCTGCTGCTGTGTTTGTATGCATATTCGATCCAGCTCCGGGAAGGGCTGGGTGTGGCGGGCATAAGGGATCACGTTTCGTGGGGGATGTACATTGCGAACTTTGTTTTTTTCGTGGCCTCCAGTCTGATCGGAATGCTGATCAGCGCCGTACTGGGACTGATCGGGATGAAATGGGTCACACCTCTAACCCGCATTGCAGAAACCATTGCCGTTGCTTTTGCTGCCGTGGCCGGTCTGGTCATCATATCCGACATGGGCCGGCCCGAAAGGCTGATCTATGTCTTTTTGTATGGCAGGTTCCAGTCTCCGATCCTTTGGGATGTCACGGTGATCACGACCTATTTCGTACTGAGTCTCCTGCTGCTCTATTTGCCCCTTATCCCCGACATGGCCATGATCCGGAAACGGGTGGATACCCTGCCGGGCTGGTTGAAGCCGGTGTATAACATTCTCTCCCTGAACTTTACCAATCAGCCGGAACAGAATGCTGTGATCCACCGTTCCATCAGGATTCTGCTGATCCTGCTCATCCCGGCTGCGCTGTCGATCCACACGGTGACCTCCTGGCTTTTCGCCGTAACTCCCCGTGCCGGATGGGACAGCACCATCTTCGGCCCCTATTTCGTGTCGGGCGCCTTTGTTGCCGGAACCGCCTTCGTCATCGTGGCCATGTATTTCTTCCGTGTCAACTACCGGCTGAAGGATTACCTGACCGACCTGCACTTCAACAATATCGGGAAAGTACTGGTGCTGGTCTCCTTTGTTTATCTTTACTTCAACATCAACGAATTCCTGGTCCCCGGTTATAAACTAAAACGTGCCGACGCAACACATCTTCACGAGATGTTTGCCGGTCATCATGCCCTGATGTTCTGGCTGGTACAGATTGGCGGACTCCTGCTACCCATCATCCTGATGCTCTTCCGGCGCATGCGCAAACCCCTGCCGCTCATGCTGATCTCCCTGGCAGTGATCGTGGGCGCCTGGTTCAAAAGATATCTGATCGTTGTACCGGCACAGGAGCACCCGTTTCTTCCCATCCAGCATGTACCGGAGAATTTCCGGTTCTATACCCCCACCCTCACCGAGACAGCCATCACCGTAGCTTCCATGCTCCTGGTGCTGATCATCATCACGCTGATCTCGAAATTCTTCCCGGTCATTCCGGTGTGCGAAACAGCAAGAGAACACGGCGTTGAAAACATGAAATGCGACTGACCATGAGAACCTGTATCATCCTGCTTTCATCCCTGGTGTGGATAGCTCTGAAACCACTCTCAGCGCAGACATGGGAGGTCCCCGACGACCAGAAGTCCAGGGTCAGCCCCTTCCTTTTCACCGGGGAGATGGTCCGGTCGGGAGAGTCTGCCTACATAAAAAACTGTCAGTCGTGCCACGGAACACCCGGCAAAGATAACTGGGCCAAGCTGGTACCACCCCCCGGCGATCTGGCCACCGGACAGGTTGCCAAACAAACCGACGGGGAGCTTTTTTACAAGATCACCGCCGGCAAAGCACCTATGCCCGAGTTCAGGAATGTGCTCAGCGACGACGAACGATGGCATCTGGTTGCCTATATCCGAAGTTTTCACCAGGGGTACATCCAGCCTGAACCGGTTGCCGGCGCCGCCCTGGCCGGAAAAAAAGTCAACCTGGATATGTCGTACGACACTGTGTCGGGCAAGATCGTTGTTTATGCACGGGAAGTAAATCCCGACGGAAAGCACATTCCCGTTGCAGGCGCGGAGGTGGCGCTTTTCGTGCAACGTTTTTTCGGCCAGATGCAGATTGGCGAGACCAGAACCACGGGAGAGAAAGGGTATGCCCGCCTTGACTGGTCGACCGAACTTCCGGGCGACCGCGACGGAAACGTGATCCTGATGGTCAGGCTCAACGACCCAGCTGCGCAGGCCACTGTCCGCGACACCCTTCCGATCGGACAACCGACCAACATCCCTGCCATCACCGACACGCGCAGCATGTGGAATGTCAGGGCCAAAGCACCTCTCTGGCTGATCCTGACCTACTCTATTTCTGTCGTTATCGTGTGGGGATTTATCTTATATATCCTTTACCAGGTGATTGGGATCAGGAAGATGAGCAGGGAGCAGTGAGCGTAACATTAAATTATACAATATGAGCGTCAGGTTTTTACTATTACTGGTATGGTTTGGATGGGCTGTCGGATCTGTGACCGGAAACGCCCAGCTTTTTCAGGAGGATCCGGAAGTAGGAGTCGTTGAACATCTGGACGATACTATTCCGCTGGATCTTAAATTTCTCAACGAAGATAATCAGCTGGTCACCCTCCGGCAGGTGATCAATAAGCCGACCATACTCACGCTGGTCTATTTCGACTGCCCGGGGTTGTGCAGTCCATTGCTGGAAGGCGTTTCGGAGGTCATTGAAAAAATGGATATGCAACTGGGCAAGGAGTATCAGGTACTGACCGTCAGTTTCAATTATAAGGATGATCCGGAAAAAGCGGTGGAAAAGAAGAAGAACTTCCTGCGGAAGCACAGCAAGGAACATTCGGAGGACTGGATTTACCTTACAGGTGACAGCGCCAGTATTTCAGCGCTGGTCAATGCGGTGGGATTCAGGTACAAACCGGCCGGTAACGATTTTATCCATCCGGGGGTGCTCACAATCCTCAGCCCTCAGGGCAAAATCACCCGGTACCTGTTTGGGGTATCATTTCTTCCTTTCGATGTAAAGATGGCCATCATCGAGGCCCAGAAAGGACTTTCGCGACCCACGATCAACAGGGTTCTCGAATACTGTTTCAGCTACGATCCTGAAGGACGCAAGTATACCCTCCAGGTGACCAAGATCAGCGCGACCATCATCATTTTCCTGGCCGTGG
>CAYWHQ010000337.1:0-3848 GCA_964457665.1 uncultured Prolixibacteraceae bacterium
GCTGTCTCCTGTCCTGCCGGAGCGGTCGTGGTGACCGGTGGCGAACCGATGCTCTACAACCTTGACTACTTTTGCAATCTGTTGAAGATGAAAGGAGTTTCAACATACCTGGAGACCTCCGGATCCTACCCTCTATCGGGTCTCTGGGATTGGATCTGCATTTCGCCCAAAAGGAACCAGCCACCGCTTCCGGAGATCCTGAGTGCGGCGTCGGAACTGAAAATGATCATTCAGGACGACACGGATTTTTCCTGGGCGGAAGAGCAGGCAAATTTGGTTAACGCGCATTGTCATCTTTTTTTACAGCCGGAATGGAGCCGGCGCAGCACAATGATGCCGCGGATCATTCGTTATATTCAAAAGAATCCCGGCTGGAGGATCTCGCTTCAGAGCCATAAGTATATGCGGATACCATGACCAGACTGCCCCTCTGTTTATTTATTCTCCTCTTTTTTTTTCAGGGTTACGTAAAGGCCCAGGATATTTCCACCTCCAACCGGAAAGCGGGCAGGTTGTTCCACGATGCCCTGGAAAGCTATCGTTCGGGCTATCCCGATAAGGCACTGGCCGACCTCTCGGTGGCCATCAGGGAGGATCCCTGGTTTTATGAGGCCTGGATACTCACTGGCGACATAAGGGCCGACAAACGTCTATATGCCGATGCCATTGAGGCTTACCGTCAGGCCCTCCGGATAAAACCCGACGCATCTCCCAATCTTTATCTCATCACCGCAAACCTTGAACTGGCGTCAGGCCTGTATGCCGATGCCAGGAATAATTTTTCCAGGTACCTGACGTGGGACAAACTGCCTGCAGAAAAAAGGCAGCGCGCGGAACGCGCGCTGGATGCCTGCCGGTTTGCCTTGTTAAAAGTCGAAAACCCGGTTCCTTTTCAGCCGGTAAACCTGGGCGACAGTGTGAATACTCCGTTTGATGAGTATATCAACTCGATCACATCCGACGGAGAGATCCTCTATTTTACCCGAAAACAGGCGAGCGACTCCATGACCCTCGACCGCAGCAGCAAGTTTGAGGAGGACTTCTATTTTTCACGCAGAGCTCCGGGTGGATGGCGCAGCGCCATGAACCTTGGCCCGCCGATCAACACCCATGGGAACGAGGGAGCCCTCTCAATATCACCCGATGGCCAGCGGCTCTTTTTTGCCGCCTGCCACAGGGACGACGGTCACGGGAGCTGTGATATCTATATGTCAAGACGCCTCGGAAACCGGTGGGGTGCCCCGGTCAACCTGGGAACCAGCGTCAATACGGCTGCATGGGAGTCGCAACCCTCCTTTTCATCCGATGGGAAGACACTCTATTATGCCAGCAAAAGAGCTGGCGGAAAAGGGAGTTCCGATATCTGGAAAACAATCCTGCAGCCGGACGGATCGTGGAGTATGCCCGAGAATTTGGGCGACTCCGTCAATACCCCTGCCGAAGAGATGTCGCCCTTCATTCATCCTGATGACCAGACCCTCTGCTTCTCTTCCCGCGGACACAGGGGGATGGGCGGTCTGGACCTGTTCTTTGTCAGGAAAGACAGCGCCGGCTCCTGGATGTCGCCGGTAAATCTGGGATATCCGATCAATACCCATGCCGACGAAATCACCCTGCTGATCAATGCACGCGGCGACCTTGCCTACATCTCCTCCGACATGCCAGGAGGCAAAGGGAAACAGGATATCTATTCATTTCAGCTCTACCCCGAAGCCAGACCGATACCCACTACCTACCTGAAAGGGATCGTTTTCGATGCGGAAACCGACCGGCGGCTTGGCGCAAGCTTTGAATTGACAGACCTTTCCACGGGAAAGACCGTTTCGGAATCCTCCTCCGACCCTGAAACGGGAGAGTTCCTGCTGGTGTTGCCGACAGAACGGACTTACGGACTCAATGTGAACAGGGACGGATACCTTTTTTATTCCGACTATTTTGAGCTGACCGGAACCAATTCCATCGATAAACCCTTCATCAAGGACATCCCCCTGAAGCCTGTGCGGATCGGCGAGACGGTTGTGCTGAAGAATATCTTCTTCGATACGGATCAATATGTATTGAAGCCGGAATCCCTGGCCGAACTCGGGAAATTGTTGCTCCTGATGCGGAAAAATCCCGGACTGAAGTTGGAGATCAGCGGACATACCGACAATCAGGGAACAGAAGCACACAACCTGGCATTGTCGGGAAACCGCGCCAGGGCAGTCTACGAATATCTAACCGAACATGGCATACCGCCTGAAAGACTCTCCTGGAAGGGTTACGGCCTGACGCGCCCGGTGGATACCAACGATACACCCGACGGCCGGGCCAATAACCGGCGGACAGAGTTCAAGGTGCTGGATATCGCGAAATAGGATCATGCTTGTTTGAGCTGCGTTATGGCCGGAGGTACCCGAATCTTCCGGTAACCTGCAGATACCGGTTCCAGTTGTTCCGGTATTTTACCTGAAGATCTGTAAACTGGTCTTTCACCTGCTGAAGCATCGTTTGAGCCTCGAGCATGTCGGAAACCACCACCAGACCAGCCTCATAATTGTCGCGGTTTAACCGGAGGTTTTCTTCTGCCTGACCGATCGTCTCCTGTGCAACGGTGAGCTGTTGCCAGGTTTCCACAAGGTTGTACCACACCTGTCGGATCTGCAGGATCATCAGGTCGCTTTTTTCCTGTTTCTCATTGCGGGCGATCTCTTCGCGAAGCTGCTGTTGCCGGATCTTATGCGAGGCACCCCACCAGTCGGATACGGGAACCCTGACCGTTGCAAAAGCCAGGCTGTTGTTGGTCTCGTCGCCGATGAAATTGGTCATGTAGGAGGCTGCGCCTACCCCGATCTGCGGAAGGTATTCTCCCATCTTCAACCGTGTCTGGTATTCCTCTGCCCTGATCCTGCTGTCGAGCAACCGGCTCTCCTCCCGTGAACCCAGGGCTTCGCAGGCATCGGTGCGGATGGTGGACGGTGGCAGCAATACCGGAAGGGTGTCGCTGGCCATCAGCGTGCTGTCCCAAACGATCCCGGCGGTCTGGCAGAGTGCCATGGTGGCCAGCCGGATACCGTTTTCCAGCTGAAGCCGGCTGACTCTCAGTTCGCTTTGCTTCAACCTTACTTTCATGATCTCATTCCGGTTGATCAGTCCTGCCTTTACCGCGTCGGCAGCTTGCTTTTCCAGACTGTCCAGCAGACCGGCCACCATCACCAGGGTTTGCAGTTTCGCCTGCAGGGCTGCAACCTGCCAGTATTGCTCCTCGACCTTGAGCAACAGATCGTTCCTGACCAGGATCTCCTGACTTGAACTCGCCGCTACGCCCAGTTCCGCCAGACGATTGCCGTAAACGATCCGGCCTCCTGCAAAGAGCGGTTGTACGGCTGTGATCATGCCGAGGTAGCCTCGTTCCAGGAAAGATACGTTAAACCCCGGAAACCAGGCGAACTGTGTTGTACTGGTGAGATGGGCGGGAATCCCGTCATACACCGGAAGGTTGCCCCCGGTGATCGTGGCATCTACCAGTGGCCCTGCGGCCCGGAAAGTCATCCAGTTTCCCTCCAGCTGAGGGAAGTAGTGGGTGAATGCCTCCCTGCGGATCTCCCTGGAGATCCCGACCTCCAGGGCGGCATTCCGGATCCGTGTGTTGTACTGCATGGCACTTGCTTTACAGGCTTCCAGTGAAAGAGGTTGCTGTGCTCTGAGAGCCGGAACGATCACGATAAGGAGGGTAGCCAGTATTGCGATCGATGATTTAAAAATGGTATGCGTGTTGTTTCCGGCCGATTCCACCTTTTTTTCATCCGCTCTTCGGAATATCAGCCAGTAGGTCACCGGAAGTATGAATAACACCAATACCATGGCAA
>CAYWHQ010000338.1:0-3842 GCA_964457665.1 uncultured Prolixibacteraceae bacterium
GATGAGGGTTACCTGTGGATCGGTGGCCGTGGGATGGGTGTATACCGGTTTGATCCTTTGGCGGAGCGTTTCAGGCACTTTCCGCCGGCGCCTGCCGGTGCCGGTGGCAAGCGGGAGAGCGATGTAGCCTGTTACTTTGCCGACAGCCGGGGGCGGTTCTGGGTGACGGGTTATGACGGGGCATATGTCATGAACCGCGGGGAGGGCACTTTCCGGAAGATGCTGGCTGTTTCGACCTGGTCGGTTGCAGAGGACCATGACGGGGTGGTTTGGCTGGGCACGGGTAACGGGTTGTACCGTTTCGTGCCCGGGCGGGGCGGTCCGGACCATTTCGCTTACGATCCCGACGATCCCGGGTCGGTGCAGGGGTTGAACATCTACCAGGTGATGGTTGACAGGACGGGGAATCTCTGGGCCTGTCACGATCACGGCATCAGCATGTTGCCGGCAGGGACACTTCATCTGAGGCATTTCG
This sequence comes from uncultured Prolixibacteraceae bacterium, assembly GCA_964457665.1. Classification (GTDB taxonomy): domain Bacteria; phylum Bacteroidota; class Bacteroidia; order Bacteroidales; family FEN-979; genus CAYWHQ01. Next base: position 476 of record CAYWHQ010000338.1, read on the forward strand.
CGCACGAGCGGGATAATCCCAATTCCCTGTCGTCGGACCGCATCTCCTGCCTGCTGGCGGAACCGGGCGGAGCGATCTGGGCCGGCACTGCGGGTGCTGGGCTGAACCGGTATGATCCCTCAAAGGGTATGTTCACCCGTTATGAACCTGGCGGAGGGCGGGACCGGCTTGCTTCGGGGAAGGTATCGGCGCTGCACCTTGACCGCGGGGGGCGTCTGTGGGTCGGTTTATGGGCCGGTGTCGGTTTTCAGGAGCTGAATCCGGCGACCGGGGTGTTCCGGACCTTCCGTTTTGATCCTGAAACTTTCAAGTCGGACTGGTATTCGGCTTTCGCCGAGGACAGTCGCGGCAATTTCTACGTGGGTTTCTGGGGAGGGCCCGGTCTGGTGATCTTTGACCGGGAGCGGTTCCGGGTGGGGGCCTGTTTAAGGGATACGCTGCAGTTTGCCTTTGAGTCGCGGCTGGTCACGGCGTTGTTGTGCGACCGGAGCGATCATCTCTGGATCGCCACCTCCACGGTGGGATTGCACCGGTATGATCCCTCCACCGGGCGGTCGCAGCACCTGGGCAACCGTATGGGCGATCCTTTGTCGCTGCCCGCCAACACGGTGAAAGCCCTTCTGGAGGATCCCGCGGGTAATGTCTGGGCCGGGGGCCAGGGTATCAGTCGCTGGATCCCCGGCACTGACCGTTTCAGGAGTTATGGCAAGGCGGACGGGTTGACCGGCGATGCGGTGACGGCGCTGGTTGCCGGCGACGACGGTCGTATCTGGATCGGAACGCAGTCGGGGTTATCGGTATTCAGTCCTGCCGACAGCAGTTTTATCGCGCTGACGACGCGTGAGGGTTTACCTTTTGACGGATTCACCTGCGGGACGCGCGAGGTTTCGGGGGGAGGCATTGTTTTCGGGGGCAGCGGGGGTATGATCCGGTTCCATCCCGACAGTCTGTTCGCACCCTTGCCGCTGCCGCCGGTTGTACTGACGGGGTTCAGTGTACTGGACGCGCTCCGGTACGAGGATCTGACGGAGCGGGAGGTGATCGGGTTGCGTTACGACGAGAACTTCTTCACCTTTGCTTTTGCTTCGCCGGGTGCACCCGGGGCCGGCCGCCTCGTTTACCGGTACAGGCTCGAAGGGTTCGACCAGTTGTGGCGGACGGCCCCGGCGGCCGACCGGAAGGCGGTATATACCAACGTTCCGCCGGGAGACTACACCTTCCGCGTCAGCGTCAGGCCCCTGCCGTGGCGCGAAGAGGTCAGCGCCACGGTCAGGCTGACCATCTCGCCACCCTTCTGGCACACCTGGTGGTTTTACCTGCTGGAAGCCGCCACGGCAGGGGCGATCATCCTGCTCATCGTACGGGCCGCCGAGGCACGCAACCGCCAGAAACTGCGCAACACCGAACTGAAGCAGAAGCTGCTCCGGTTGCAGATGAACCCCCACTTCATCTTCAACAGCCTGTCGGCCATCCAGCACTACATCTATGAACAGAAAGCCCCGGAAGCCGGCCGGTACCTTGCCGACTTCGCGCGACTGATCCGGCTGATACTGAACAACTCCCGTGTAGAGTATATCCCGTTGAGCCAGGAGATCGATACCCTCAGGCTCTACCTGGAACTACAGTCGCTCCGGTTCAACCACCGGTTCACCTGGACCATCGGCACCGACCCCGAGATCGATACGGAGTATTGCGCCATCCCTCCGATGATCGCACAACCTTTCATTGAAAATGCCCTGGAACACGGTTTGAAAAAGAAGGGCGGAACAGGCCGGATCATGATTAACTTTGCACGCATGAACGGAATGATACGGTTTGAGGTGACCGACGACGGGATCGGCATTGACCAGGCCAGGAGGAGCGATCCGGCCCATCACTCCCTGGCCACTGCCATCACCCTTGAGCGGCTCCGGATGCTGAACCACCGGCTGAAGCGTAAGATCCGTTTCGAGATCACCGACCGTTCCCGCCTGGACCCCTCCGCCACAGGGACGCTGGTACGCTTCGACATCCCGTACATGGACCTGCAGGAAAAGAGATGACAAAGATCAGGGCAGCCGTAATCGACGATGAACCGAACGCACGCCGTGCACTGGTCAACATGCTCCGGGTGCACTGCCCGGAGGTAGAGGTCTCCGGAGAGGCAGGTGATGTGGAGGAGGCGCTGGCGCTGATTGAGGATACCCATCCCGACCTGCTCTTCCTCGATGTGGAGATGCCGGGGGGCACGGGTTTCGATCTCCTTTCACAACTTCCCCCCGCCGGTTTCAGGGTGATCTTTGTAACGGCGCATGAACAATATGCGCTCAGGGCCATCCGGTTCAGCGCGCTCGACTACCTGCTTAAACCGGTGCATCCCGGCGAGCTGGTCAACGCCGTGGAGCGGTCGCTACCCCTTCCTGCCGGACAACTGCCGGTAAGTCTCGCCGCATTCCGCGAGAACATGACCGATGGATCCCGGAAACCATCCCGGCTCGTGGTCAACACCGCCACGCGCATCTATGTGCTGGATCCCGGCGATATCATACGTTGTGAAGCCGACGTGAACTATACCTTTATTTTTACCACGGGTGGCGAAAAGATTCTCGCTTCGAGGACTATGAAAGACCTTGAGGATCTGCTGACAGAATACGGCTTTTTCAGGGTCCACCAGTCGCACCTGATCAACCTCTCGTTCATTAACCATTACCGGAAGGGCGACGGAGGGCATGCGGTGCTGAAAAACGGAGAACAGGTTCCGGTATCCTCCCGCCGCAAAGAGGTTTTCGTGAAGCTTCTCTCCTCCCTTTAATAAATATTCCCCGGCGTTTAATCAATAACAGGGGATACCTGCCCGTCCGCCCGCGGAAAGGCCGGCGGCAGGCCGTAATTTTGCAGTATCAGGAACCAAAAATAATATGATATGAGAAGAACAAGAAAGGTCTTAACCTTTGCCGTTACTGCAGTAATGATGATGGCGCTGATGTCGGCCACCTGTAAGAAGAATCAGGATGAGGAGGATGAGCATCCTGCCACCCCCTACTCCCCCATCCTGGTGGCCGAAGGAACAAAGGTCATGAAGGACGGCGTTTATTACCTGAACTTCGTGATCACCTGCACCTCCGACAACATCCGGCTGAACTCCATCGTGGTGACCGGCCCCAACAGCCTGAACCAGTCTTTCGACGGGCAGGGACAAACTTTTCAGATGAACGAAGGGATTTTGCTGCTGTGGGATTTTCCCTACAAAGAGGGGAAGTACACCTTTACCGTATCGGGGCTGATCAGCGGGGGAAATTACAACGGCTCTTCCTTTACCAAAGAGACCTACTGGACCCTGATCATTCCCTGATCCGGGTGTTAAAGGGGGGTTGATCCCAGGAACTTC
>CAYWHQ010000339.1:0-3838 GCA_964457665.1 uncultured Prolixibacteraceae bacterium
CCCCCCCCCCCCCCCCCCCCCCCCCTTTCCCTACACGACGCTCTTCCGATCTTTTCCTGGCCAGGGTAAGCCCCAGTCCTGAACCCTCAAAACTCCTGTTATATCCTTCGCTGACCTGCCTGAATTCTTCAAAGATTGTTTCGATATTATTCGGTTCGATCCCAATGCCAGTATCCTTGACCTTGATGACAACATACCTTTTTTCATTTACATCCGTTAGGTCTGTTTCCACTGTAATTCCGCCATTTAAGGTGAATTTGACAGCATTGTCAAGCAGATTCTGAAGGATCAGCTGACAAAGATTGCTATCGGAAAGCGCAACCAGTTCGTGCTGGAACTCCGTAACCAGGTAAAGGCCTTTGTCGCCGGCAGTTATGGAATACTTGTCTGTAAGGGGTTTCAGAATCTCATGAATATTGATCGGCTGAAGAGATAGTTTTTTCCGGGTAGCTTCTATGTCGGCAAGATCAAGAATTGATTTCAGGGTGGACATCAGCCGGGTGCCTGAATTATATATTTTTTTGGCATAGAGAACAGTATCCGGGTGGGATGATTCCCTGGCGATAAGGTCGCTGAAGCCCAGAATCGAATTCATTGGTGTACGGAATTCATGACTCATGTTGGCAAGTAACGAAGTCTTGAGCCTGGATGACTCCTCGGCTCGCTCTTTAGCCAGAAGCAGTTCCTGTTCAGCCTGTTTTCTTTCAGTGATATCCATGACCATTCCGAGGATATGGTCGTCCTCCAGATAGGCGTTTATCATCACATGGCAAATATTACCGGTACGGGTTACCAGGTCCATCTCCCTGCCGGCAACAAAGTGCTGTTTCTTCAACTCGCTGATGAATTCGGTTCTTTGCTGCGGGTCTTTATAGATTAAAAGGACAGGCAGGTTCTCAAGCTCGCTGATTGATTGATATTCCAGCAGGATGGCAAAGGCCGTATTTACAGAGAGGAACCTGCCTTCGAATGTAGAACGGTAAATACCGATCATGGTACATTCAATAAGCTTCTGGAATTTTTGTTCCTGTAGCCTGAGTTCTTCCTGCAATTTATTACGTTTCTCCGTTTCGAATTTGGCTCCGATAAGATCGGCGATGGTGGCGGCAAATTCGATCTCTTCCATGGACCATTTCCGCTGGGTTCCGGTCATTTCTAGGCACAGGATTCCCGATAGTACTCCGGAAACCAGAACAGGTAAATCCAGCATGGATCTGATATCTGAAGAGCCTATATAGTCTCCTGCAAATTCACTGGTTCTTGAATCGTTGACCGCATCAAAAGCATCTATGAAACGGCTGGTTTCCAGTACTTTAAAATACACGGGATAATCGGATTTTCTAAGGGGAGGATGCTCTCCGCAGGTTCCTTGATCAAGGGAATATTGTGTAAGGCATTTCAGTTGTTCACCGTTATCCGAAAAGATCCAGAGACCTACCTGGCTAATCTGCAAGGTTTGGGCAACAATCTTAACGATGGAGTTCCATGTCTCAAGGTAATCGGGATGGTACATTCTGGAGATCTCCAGTAATGCTTTTTGTCTGAGGATCAGGTTGTTATTTGCAACGCTTTCCGGGGTTTGCATGAGAATCAAAGTATTTTCCTGAAAACGTTGTCAAAGTAAGAAATTATTCTGTTAATCAGACGAATTTTTTTCCGGTCGCAACATGAGCACGGTAATTTCAGGCCGGATCCCAACGCGCCCCGAATATCCTACGCTACCCAGGCCGGCATTGACATAGAGCTGCCTGGGTTGGCCATCATCCAGGGTAACACTGTAATGACCAAGCCAATATTCCGACAGTAGCGAGGCCGGGCTGAAAACCTGGTCTCTGCAACGGAAGCCGAACTGACCGCCGTGGGTATGCCCCGACAAGGTAAGATCGATCGTATAGTTACCGGGCAAGATGATTTTCTCCCAATAAGAAGGATCGTGAGAAAGAAGTATTCTGACCAATCCCCCAGGGGTTTTCCGAAGGGCAGCGTCTATATCGGCAAGTTTCTGGAAACGATTGGCATCTCCCCAGTTTTCTACCCCCAGAAGGGCCAGGGAGTCATTTTGGCGTTGAACGATCCTGGATTCATTGCGCAGGAGTGTCCACCCGCAGCGACGGAAGAATAATTCCATGGTCTCCCGGTTCATTTCCTTCCCGAAGGCGGTTGGCCACCGAACGTAGTCTCCGTAATCATGGTTTCCGGGAACGCAGAAAATCCCGTCAGGAGCATGGAGGGTGGAAAGAATCTGAACAAATTCCTCACCTTCATATGCACTGAAGTTAAAGACGTCGCCGGTCACCACGATCAGATCTGGTTTCAGAGAGTTTACAATGTGAGTGGCTTCAGAGAGTTCCGATTTTCGTGTCCAGCTTCCCAGATGAAGGTCGGAGAGATGCACGATGCGGTATCCGTCGAAGCCGGCTGGCAGTTTTCGTAAGTAAATGTCTCTTTCAACAACCTGGAAATCATAAACCCAATGAATCATTCCGGCAAACAGGGTCAGCCATAAAAGAAGACCCGATATCCAGCCTGTTTTCAGGAGCCATTTGTCACGATCGATGGGGATGGCAGGTGTAACTCCCTTCCCTTTTCGGATATATCCTCTGATTATCCTTATCAGATCTGCAAGAATAAGAGAAACGACAGGAAGCAGTTTCGAAAAAAAAGTGATAAAGAAGAGGCTGACCAGCCAGCTTCGGATAGCGACATTCCATGTGATGAAGGAATGGAACTGAGCATAAACTATCAGTGACACGAGCAGGATCAGCGGGAGCCAGTATAAGGTCTGAACGATATACCGCCATCCGGTTTTCAGCTTGTTCAGTTCCCTCTTCACCGACCACCAGAGATACAGGTCCATGAGGAGGTAGGTCAGGAGAGAAATAAGCATCCCATGATATTTTGGGAAGAAGGAATAGAGAATTAAAAACAGGGTGACATTGCCGGCGATGAACAGGAAAAGAGGGAGGAGTCTTTTCATTTCTGTTTTACATAATTGACAAGTCCTTTGGCCTGGAATATTTCCATCAGTTTACCGGGAAGGGGCTCAAAATCAAAGGTTTTATCACCCATGATGACTTTGCCGGCTGAAAAGTCGATTACAACCTTATCTCCCTGGCGGTATGCCTGGACTGCTTCCGGAACGAGCAGGATCGGTAAACCCTGGTTCACCGCAGAGCGGTAAAAGATACGGTTCACCGATTTACAGATCACCGCCATGACACCGGCCCATGCAAGTCCGACTGCGGGATGTTCGCGGGAACTGCCACAGCCGAAGTTATTGCCAGCTACAATGATATCATTTGATTTAACCCTGGTTGCAAAACTGTTGTCGAAACCCTGGAATAGGTGTGGTATGATTTTTTCCGGTTCGGAGCTTTGTACATTATAGGTAAGGTTTCCGGCAAACATCTGGTCAGTATTCAGGTTATCGACATCGGAATAATTCCACACCCCGGAGGTGTATCGATCGTCGCCTTCGCTGATATCCACAGTGGCACTCTGGGGAATATGGAACGGGAATTTATCCTCTGTTTTATGCAGACGCGGATCGGTGATCACACCATGCAGTGCTGAAATGGCAACTGTGGCCGGGGAGGCAAGATAGATGGAGGAGTTGTTGTTTCCCATGCGGCCTTTGAAGTTACGGTTGGCAGTAGAGATGATATTGATATTGTCGGCCGGAATACCCTGTCCGGTTCCAAGGCAGGGACCGCAGGATGAGGCGAGCACGTTGGCGCCTGCATCCATGAATTCAGTGATCAGGCCCTCCTTCATCGCTTGCATGTAGATGGCTTTGGAAGCCGGAATAATCAGGAGTTGCATATACTTTGGAATGGTG